>JALTXS010000126.1 GCA_027048265.1 Desulfurococcales archaeon | reverse complement strand
CCAGGGACGCCAAGAAGGGCGATGGGGGCCGGGTCCTCATCATTGGGGGGAGCAGGGACTACACAGGCGCTCCCGCCCTGGCCGCCCTCGCTGCCCTCTCCTCGGGCTCCGACCTGGCCTTCGTCATGACTCCCAGGAGCATAAGGGGCATAATAGCCTCATACTCCCCCGAGCTCATAACAGTGCCCGCCCCCGACGAGGACTATCTCACGCCCAATAGTATTGAAGAAGCCCTCCACCACGCGATGAAGGCTGACGCTGTGGTCCTGGGCCCGGGGCTCTCGAGGGAGGAGGACTCCCTGCGCTTCGCCTCGAGTCTCCTCGAGTCCCTGTCCCGAGAGAAAAGTGACGCACGGGTAGTCGTTGACGCGGATGCCCTCAAGGCCATTACGCGCCACAAACCCCCCCTGCCCAGCAACACTGTCCTAACGCCCCACCGTGGCGAGTTCAGGGGGCTGCTAGAAGCCTATGGTTTGGCGGATGGGGGTGGAGACCCCATTGAGGACGCGCGCATGCTCTCCCTCGAGACGGGGGCCACGGTCCTCCTCAAGGCTCCTGTAGACATAATTTGCAGGGGGACAGCCTGCCTGGAGAACACAACAGGCAACCCCGGGATGAGCCGGGGGGGCACGGGGGACGTTCTCGCGGGAATCACCGCATCCATGCTCACCCGGGTGGAGGACCCCCTCTATGCAGCCGCTATAGCGGCATACGTCAACGGGGAGGCAGGGGACAGGGCCCTGGCTCTCAAGGGTGAGAACTTCACAACTCTAGACCTCCTGGAGCAGATCCCCCACGTGCTGAGGGAGCCTGGGAAGAGGTGAGAGCCATGGTGCCAAGGGTCGTGTACCTTGTACTCGATGGAGCCGCGGGTAGCCCCAGGTTAGGGGCGACGGCCCTAATGAGGGCCCGGAAACCGGGCCTAGACAGGATAGCCCGGGAGGGCGTCTGCGGCCTGGCGTACACCATAGCCCGGGGAGTGGCACCCGAGAGCGACGCGGCGGTGCTCTCTATACTCGGCTATGACCCCGACAAGTATTATCCCGGAAGAGGCCCCCTTGAAGCCCTGGGTGCGGGGATGGAGCTCGGTGAGGGGCAGATAGCGCTCCGGGGCAACTTCGCAACAGTAGAGCCGGGCACGGGGAGGATACTAGACCGGAGGGTCGGGCGGAGCTTGGGGGATGAGGAGGGCCGTGAGCTGGCGGCCACCCTTGACGGCATGGAGCTGGACTCAGGCCGCGGACGGGCCAGGGTGAGGCACACGGTGTCACATCGCCTCGTGGTGGTCATGGAGCACGAGCAGCCCCTCAGCCCCCTGATAACCAACACCGACCCCGCATACGAGCGGAGGGGGCTACTGTCCGAGGCCCTCCCCAACCCCCCTTCGACGATACAGGAGGCACGCCCCATGGTGGAAGACCCCCGGGCCACTCTGGCGGCGAGGCTTGTCAACGAATTCACCAAGAAGGCCCTGGAGCTCCTCAGGGACCACCCCGTAAATCTCCGTAGGAGAAGCCGGGGACTCCTGGAGGCTAACGCGGTGCTTCTAAGAGACGCGGGTGCGAGGCCCGAGGGTCTCCCCCCCTTCCGGGAGCATCACGGCCTCTGGGGCCCCGCGACAGCTGTTGTTGAGATGCCTGTCGAAAAGGGCATAGCCAGGCTCCTGGGCATGGAGGTTGTGGAGCTAGAGCCACCCAGGGGCGACCCGGGGGAGGTCTACCGTGAGCGTCTAGCGCGCACCCTCGAGGCTCTCAGGAAGAGCGCTCTGGTCTACGTGCACCTGAAGGGCCCCGACGAGCCCGGGCATGATGGAGACACTAATGCCAAGTCCAGGGTAATCGGGGATATTGACAAGCATTTCGTGAGACCCCTCCTAGAGGAGTCCCTCAAAAACGGTGAGCCTTTTGCTGTAGTTGTTACAAGCGACCACGCCACCCCTTGCCCCCTGAAGGCCCACAGTGGTGACCCTGTGCCCCTGGCGGTATGGCATCCCGGCCTCAAAGGAGATTCCGCACAGGGGTTCACCGAGGAGGAGTGCGCCCGAGGTTCCCTGGGGGTTGTTGAGAGGGGGCACGAGATACTTACCCGGGTTATGGACGTTCTCAGCAGGGTGGGGTAGGCATGGCCAGGCACCGGCAGGTAACCCTGAGGTTGGACCCCCGTCCCGAGGGCATATGGGTGGAGGTCCTGGGATACGATGGGGAAGGAAGGCTGGTTGAGAAGAGAGTATACGAGGACGTCAAGCTCCTGGAGATAAGGAGAGTGGCACGGGTAGGCCCCCACGTGCAGAAGGGATTCATAGTGATTACAGTCGAGGACGCGGAGGCCCGCCTGGAGAAGGGCAAGCTAGTCATCGCGTGAGGGGCTTTCCCATGCACGTTAACATGCTGATAGAGAGAACAAGGAGCCGCACGGGAAAGCACGCCTCCTACTCCAACGCCTTCATAGTCACAAGCGAGGGCAAAGTCCACGAGGCCCGTGCCCGCTCCCGGAGGGAGACGAGGGGCACCTACTCCCGCGGTAGTGCCGTCGAGGCCCTGCTGGATCCCCCCGGGCCCGGGGAGGTGCTGGTCGCCGTGACCATGAGGAGGAACCTGAGGGGCAGGGTTCATGGGACGCTGGTGGTCTACGACGGTGAGGCGGGAGAGGTGCTCCGGGCTGTTTACCGTAAGCTCAAGGTGAGGAGGAGCCGGGGGGACCCGGGATACGAGTGGGCTATAAGGGCGGTCATGGACC
>JALTXS010000125.1 GCA_027048265.1 Desulfurococcales archaeon | reverse complement strand
GGGCCTGGGCCGGCCGAGTGATGAGAGTATAGCGGAGGTCGCTCACCGTATTGGCGTGCTGGTTGAGAGGGGGGACATTGACCTGGAGGAGAGGCTGGAGGCCCTGAGGGGCCAGTGCCCCACGCATGCCTGGAGGTGTATTCGAGAGTACCTTGAGGACCCCGGGGTCCCTCGGCCTGCCTCGGCGGAGCTCGTTCTAAGAACCCTTGGGGGCCGCATGGACTGGGCCCCGGTGCTGGAGACCCTTGAGAAGCTCTGGGCCTACAAGCGCCTCCTGGAGGAGGCGTGGAGGAGGCGTGTTGACGTCGTGTTCCTCACCAAGACGAGCCGCCAGGACAGCATGTGCGGGGGCCCCTACAGTGACATCCACTACATTAGGAGGAGGTGGCCCACCCAGCCCGGCTACGCGGTTTGGGAGAGGAGCATCCATGCGGGCGTGCTGGAGGTAACGGGCCTCGACGAGTCCAGCATCGGGCCCTACTACGTGGAGGCACTGGGGCTGAGGGAGTTCTACTTCGAGAGACTGGGGCTGGTAGAGTTCTACACCCGCCTCTCCCCCGGGGGCCCCGTGCTCGTAGTTGACAGCGTGGTCGACTCCCGTAGCCTCCCTCTTGGTAGTGAGGGTATGATAGACTACCTGGTGGAGCATGTGGAGGGGCTTATCGAACGCCTACGGGCCCTTCCGGGCGCCGAGGTGGGGTACCCCTCCATACTCTTCACCGCCCACCAGTTCGCCTCCATCAAGGGGAGCGAGAGGGCGGTGGTGGAGGGCATAATTGGCCTGGCGAGGGAGCTTCCCTCGCGCTCCATGCTCGTCCCCTAGTATGCTATCCACGTTGCCCTTGGATGCTTGGAGGTGAGAGGTGGTGTCTGATTTGGTTGAATGCAGGGGTACGCGCCTGGGCACCATTGTGGGGGAGAGCACCCCGCTTAAGAGCCTCGTGCTCATAGACCCCCGCATGTGGAGCCAGGCCCGCGCGGGTGCCTACGTGGTTGTGGAGACGCACCAGGGATGCGTGCTGGGACTCTTGGAAAGCCTTGTATCAGGGAGCCCCCTGCTCCCCGAGCACTCTACTGAGCTAGAGGCAGTGGAGGGCGTGGTGGAGACCCTGGGCGAGAGCCTCCGCTACTATGTCCGGGGTAGGGTGCGGTGGATGAGTCTGGTGGACGACGTTGTCCAGGGGAGGGTGAGGGCCCCCAAGCTCCCACCCGTGCCCGGTGCTCCCGTGTACTTGGCTTCTCCGGGGCTTCTCTCTCAGATTTTCTCCCCCCGTGACGGAGGGGGGTGGGTGAGGCTGGGGGTGCTCGAGACGGCGGAGGTGGAGTACCGGGTTGATGCATTCAAGCTCCCCCGTCACCTGGCGATACTCGCGGTCACGGGTGGGGGGAAGAGCAACACGGTGTGCACCCTTGCACGCAGGATTGTGGGGGACCTGGGCATGACGGTGGCGATATTCGACATGCATGGCGAGTACGGGGACTTGGGCCTGGGAGAGTCAAGGGCCACGGTGATTGAGTCTCCCGGTATCCACCCCCTGTCCCTCCGGTTCGCGGAGCTCCTCCGCCTCACCCGTATGAGCCCCAGTGCTACCAACCAGGAGAGGCTCCTCCGTTGGGCTTGGAAGACCGCGGTCCGCCTTATCAGGGAGGGTGACGAGGGTGAGGCCCGCTTCGTGGAGCTCATGAAGGGGCTTGTCGAGGAGGCTCCTGGGTACGAGGATAACCCCCTCACGGGCAGATTGGCGACCCTGGTGCGGGAGGGGAAGGTGGATACCCCGCCCCGTGGCCTCAAGCCGGATGTGGTGCAGGGGGTGCTTAACAAGCTGGATGACCTGGAGGAGCTCTACGGTGACGTCATTAGCCCCCGTATCGACCCGAGGCTTGAGGGTGTCATAAGGCCCGGTAGGCTTACGGTCTTTGACCTCTCGGGCCTGGGGGAGGAGGGCGCCGACGCGGTGGTGAGCCACTATCTTAGGAGGCTGCTGGAGGAGAGGAAGGCCTACAAGACCGGATCGGGGGGATACCCGTCGCCCGTGATAGTTGTTGTGGAGGAGGCCCACGTTCTCGTGCCCCGGGATCGGGATACACTGACCAAGAGGTGGGCCACCCGCGTGGTGAGGGAGGGGAGAAAGTTCGGCCTCGGCATGGTGCTGGTGAGCCAGAGGCCCAAGAACGTGGACGCAGACGTGCTGAGCCAGACCAACAACAAGATAATCCTGCGCATGGTGGAGCCCCAGGACATAAGCTACGTCCAGTCCGCCAGCGAGGAGCTGAGCCAGGACCTCGCCGACCTCCTCCCTGGCCTCAACCCCGGGGAGGCCATAGTAATCGGTAGCATGACCCGCCTCCCGGGCCTGGTCAAGATAGACTACTGCGAGCACAAGCGGAGGGGAAGCGACATAGACTTCACCCAGGAGCTCCAAGAAACCCCTGACAAGGAGAGCCTAGAGGCCCGGATACAGGAGATGCTCTAGCCCACCCCACATAAATAGAAGCCCCACCAGACAAGACACCCAGAAGCACACCCGAGGCGCTCGAACTATGCGATACCCCCTGGGCTTCCTCTCGAGGAAAGCAACCCTGGAGGGAACCACCGCCCCCGGGGCAATCATCTTAGGGCCCACCAGAGTATCACCGGGAGCCTACGTGGACGCTAGTGTCATAGTAGGCTACCCTGTTAGAGCTAGTCTCCGAAACTTAATATCAACAAGACCCCCCGGGGGCATCTCGTGGGAGGA
>JALTXS010000124.1 GCA_027048265.1 Desulfurococcales archaeon | reverse complement strand
TGGAGTGAGGGAGCCCTGGTTCACCCGTGTCGTGGCTCTCCTGGTGCGCGTCATTGCCCCGAGGCTTGTTGTTGACGTGGGGGCGAATGTGGGGTACTATGTGGCCCTCTACCACGCGCTGCACCACCGGGGCCCTTGGAGGGGGGAGCCCCTGCCCCGCCTCGTGTACGTTGTGGAGCCCTCTCCCCGCTCCCCCCCCCTCCTCCGGGAAAACCTGGCCCTCCTCTCCAGGGTGCTCCCCGGGCCCCGGGACCTGCTCCTCCCCCTGGCCCTAGGACGGGGCGATGAGGCGCCCAGGGGGCGGGCTTGGCTTGAGTATGGCGTGACGCCCAACCTGGACCACCTGGCCCCCGCACACCGCGGGGACGCGTGGGGTGAGCGGGGCTTCCCTGTGCGCTTGGTGAGCCTAGACGCCCTCTGGCAGGGGGGTCTTCTCAGGGGGTGCCCGGGTCTTCTCAGGATTGACGTGGAGGGGTATGAGGCGAGGGTCTTGGAGGGGGCGAGGAAGCTGCTCGGAGAGTGCCGCCCCGTTATAGCGATGGAGGTGCACCGGGAGAGCCTTAGAAGGTACGGGGACTCGGTGGAGAAGCTCATGGCACTGTTGGAGCAGGAGGGCTACCGGGTGGCTTACCTGGAGTGGGGGCCCAAGACCCCCCGCCAGCTCCGCAAGAGGGCTTCCAGACGCTACCACGCCCACGCCTACAAGCCCCCACGAAAGCCCACTACCATAGCAAACCAGCTACGCGAGGGCTCAGCACTAGTCGCCGTCCCAGAGAGTTATAAATATCGATAAATACGATAACCACTAACACAATACAAAGGCGCAAAGCAGCAGAGAGGAGACTCCATGCCCCTCCTCAAGAAGCTCCGTAGCGCTCTAACCCGGGGGCTCCCCAGCGCTCCCCCGGCTACTAATGCAAGGGAGCCCAGCCCCGAGCAGCTGGAGGTGCTGAGGAGGGCGGAGGAGGCCCTAAGTACAGTCATCATCCCCGGCTACGACGTGGACCTGGTGGGGAGTGGTGTTGTTAAGAGGCTCCGCCTCACGCGAGAGGGGAGGCTCCTCGTGTTCCTCGACTACACGGGAAGTGACCCCCATTGTAACTTCTGCCGCTTCATAAACTGGCAGCTTTGGAAGAAGATACTCGCCCAAGCCGAGGAGGCCCTGAGACAATACAACCTCCCCCCAGCGACCTTCATAGACTGGGCCACGGGGGCCAAGATAGAATACAAATAGCTCTAGCCACGAGCATTTGCCACTGTGCCTTGTC
Organism: Desulfurococcales archaeon; assembly: GCA_027048265.1. GTDB lineage: Archaea > Thermoproteota > Thermoprotei_A > Sulfolobales > Fervidicoccaceae > JALTXS01. Next base: position 1,471 of record JALTXS010000124.1, on the reverse strand, counting down.
CTGGGCGTGTCTTGGTGCCCTACTTATGGTACTGGCAGTGGTTGTTGGAGACCTTCACTATCCCGAACCCCGGGTCAGAGAGGTTCTCATGAAGGCGTCCAGCCTGAGGCCAGAGTGGCTGATACTTGCGGGAGACTTCCTAAACATCCCCTACGACAACCTTGTGGGGAAACTTCTGCGTCTTATAAGAAAAGCCGGGTTTAGGAATGTGGCAGCCATTATGGGGAACCATGAGCACTATCTCTCAAAAAGGGCTAGGAGCCGTGGCGCTAGTAGTATAGAACAGGTTAAGAGGCTCGAAGAGGTTCTCGAGGACCATGGAGTCAGGGTTCTCGGCCTGCGTGGCGACCCCCTAGATTTGGGTGGAGTATACATAGCGGGTGCCACTGGCTGGTATGACTACACCCTTGCCCCTCCAGGGTATAGTTTGAGGGACTTCGAGAACTGCAACCCCTTCGGGGTTAGTCTGCACCAGCTTGAATACTGTGAGAAAGGACGGCCCTGGTCATGCCCGAAATGGTGGAGAAGGGACTGTATCTACATCAGGCTGCCCATGAGCAATGAGGAATATGTTAAGATGAATGTTGCCAGGGTGAGGGCCCAGTTGGAGGAGGCCCCATCAGGGTCAAGGAAGGTCATCATATACCATCACATTCCTAGAAAAGAGCTTGCCCTGCTACACGGCGATGAGAGGGACTTCGACCTGGCCTACGCGGGGTCCATACGGTTGCTCGAACCAGTGGTAGAGTACGGGGTCGAAACCGTGGCCTACGGGCACCTACACCAGTGGAGCAGGTCCTGGGTACAGAAGGTGGAGGGAGTTACATACGTTAACACATATCCTTACCGCGATGGAGACGTACAAGTACTTGCAATAACCCGAGAGGATGTAGAGCTCGTGTGACCCCGACCTACAAACAGCAGCGGCACCACCAATAAATAACAATTAATGATGTATCAGTGCCAGCAACTTATCACGACAATCGTCACAAACAAGAATTAAACCACAATACCCCTAGTCATGTAAGAGAGCGAACCAATCTCTACAGCTCCACTATAAACTACGGCCAATGACAGGGATGCTACGAAGGGTTATCGAAAGCGAACAAATCTCAGGGATGACCAATAAAAAGCATCGCACCTGAACTACATGGATGGGTACCCTATGCCATGTCATCTCTGACCACCTGTCTTCTCCCGGGCCCTGCTGTTAATTGTACTAGAACGTACTTGTTTACTTCGCATTTTTGCCAGAGTATCTCGAGGTTGGCGTTGGCGTACTGGGTTCCGTGTTTGCGTACGAGGGCCCAGAGCAGGGTTACTATAGCGGCGCTTGCGAGTGCTAGGATTATGCTTCGGTAGTAGAGTATCCCTATTATGAAGACTATTGGGAGGAGCACCCCTAGGAGGGCCCCCAGGCGGAGCATGGTTTTCTCGCTCTGCTCGCGCTGGTCGAGGGCCTGGGGGTGGG
>JALTXS010000123.1 GCA_027048265.1 Desulfurococcales archaeon | reverse complement strand
CCATGCGCCGTAGGTGTACCGCGTGGACCACATCAACGCCGCTGGTGGGCTCGTCCAGGAGGAGGAGACGGGGCCGGGTCATGAGGGCCCGGGCAAGCTGGAGCCTGCGTTTCATGCCCTTGCTGTAGGTTTTCACCCTCTCGTCTATCGCGTCACCAAGGGCGGCGTACTCCACGCCCCTCTCCACCGCCTCCCTCGCCTCGCTCGGGTCATCGAAGTAGACCCGGGCAACGAACTCCAGGTACTCGCGGCCCGTCATGTTGGGATAGGCCCCCGCCTCCTCGGGGAGGTAGGATATCCTTCTACGCACCTCAAGGGGCTCCCTGGCCACATCGTGTCCCTCGACCATGACCCTGCCTGAGGTGGGCTTGAGAAGCGTGGCTATTATCCTCATGGTAGTGGTCTTCCCCGCGCCATTGGGCCCTATAAGGGCGAAGACCTCCCCCTCGTCCACGGAGAATGATATGCCGCTTACTGCAATCTTGTCACCATACTTCTTGAAAAGACGCTCAACGTGAAGTATGTGATCCTCCCCCAACCCTGTTCACCAGAAGACCTCCCCCCGCGTGGCACGCGGGGACTCTATACCATAGAGATGTCGTCCCCCATCTTATATACCGCGTTCTCCAAAAATAGTGTGAGAGAGACCCCTGCCCATAATGCTCATTGGAGGGCGCAAGGCTTGCCGCGATTGGGGAAGGATAGGGATGAGGTCCGGCAACTGAGGCTAGAGGTTTCGAGGGCCATAGTGGCGCTCCGCTCCGCGGAGTATAAGGTAATGCACCTTGAGAACAGGATAGGTGCCAAGATCTCACAGCTTAACCAGAGGCTGGTCCAAGCCAAGAGGCAGGGCAGGGAAGAGGAAGCAACCCTCCTCGCGGCCGAGATCGCGGAGAGGATGAAGGTCCTGGACCAGATTAGGGGCTTCCGACTAGGACTGGAAAGGCTCCGGACACGGCTCGAGACCGTGAAGCTGGTAGGCGAGGCCAGGCCCCTGCTCCAGGGCATAGAGCCCATGATAAGCGAGATCCGGAGTAATATAGCGACCAGCATACCCGAGGTCGGCATAATATACGCGCAGCTCGAGGAGAGGCTCGCGGAGCTGGGAGCAGGCCTTGAGACACCCCTAGCACCAGCATCCACTCCCCCCAGCCAGTGGACCGCCACCGACGACGAGGTACGCCGGATACTGAAGGAGGCCGAGGAGGTGGCCCGGGTGAGGGAGGCCCAGGACATGCCAGAGCCGCCCAGCGGTGGAAGGAGTTGAGCCGGGGACCCCCCACGCTCTGCATAAAGCTCGACGAGGAGACCCTCGAGCGCATAAAGAGCCTAGCTGAGGAGAGGGGAGTCCACCCCAGCGAGCTAGCCGCAGAGCTCCTATACGAGGCGCTCGAGCAGGAGAGCCGGGCAGCCCCAGATACAGCAAGAGAGGAGATCAGGAGGACCGCCGCTCAGCTCACCCGCAAGGTACAGGACCTCCTAGTCCCCTACACGGGCAAACTAGACGAGCTCCAGAGAACCCTCGCGCAGGTGTCTGAGAAGCTAGAGCAACTGGGCGAGGAGATCGCCAAGCTCCAAGAGAGGGCCCAGTCCCCTCCGCCAAGGCCCCCGGCAACGCAGACCACATCCCCCGAGGCCCGTGCCCCTCCCAGCTACAGGAGGGCTCCCCCGGGCCGGCCGACTGCGATGGAGAGGCTCCGCCAGCAGGGAGCCGTCTTCCAGAGCGACCTCAAGTGGCTCAACAACCCCCCCGCCTTTTTCGAAAAGCTCCGTAGGGAGGGTGCCGTGGTCATGCAGCTGGGGGGGGAGTACGTGGCCGTTGATCCCGAGTACTGGGCCAAGATGGAGAGGACCCTTGCCCAGGTGGCGGAGGAGGACCCCGAGGAGGCGGCTAGGAAGCTCCCCCGGCCCATGGATAGGCTATTCCGCCTCCTCTACGAGAACGAGAGGGCCTACTATGATAGCATTGAGAAGGGATGGAAGATAATCCCACCCGAGGAATAGGTCACTCTTTTTAACCATTCGCTTATTCAATCTCGAGAACACCCCCAGGACTAGCCCGGGTTACCACTCTTTCAACAGAGTTCTCCTCCAAGAACTGGGCCAGCCTCTCCCTGTACTCCATGAGGTCACGGGAGCACTCCTCGGGGCTGGGTAGGGGCGAGAGGAACCACCCACCTTCCTCCAAGTCCAGGGGTATTAGGGGAACGCCACCCGCCCTCCCCAGGGCCTTGGTGAGCTTATCCAGAATCCGGGGCATGTTAACCACATCGTTCTCAGCCGCCATGCGGAATAGGGTCGCCATGAGGAGGGCGGCCCGGGCCCCCGACTCGACCACGGGATCGAGGTGGGGGAGCTTTGCAAGGACCAGCCGGAGCCTGGGGGGAGGCGCCATGTACTGTACCATCCAGGGGCCCGTGGGGGGCTGGGCATCCCCAGTGGGGAGGTAGTAGCCCGTGAGTCCCCCCAGGAACACTGTTCTCAGCACCACCGCCTCGTGGAAGCTGAGCAGGAGCTCCGCCTCTTCTATGGGCCGGGGCTCTCCCTGGGAGAGTCCTAGGGCCAGCATTACCAGGAGGGGGCGGCAGACCTCGCAGCTGAAGGGGTTGGTGGGAGCGGTTTTCCTGAAGCTCAGTCTCATGCGTAGGACTGGCTCCAGCTCCCGTGCAGCGGCTCGGGCCTTCTCCTCCCCGTCGGGGCAGTTGCAGGTGAACTCAAGCCTGGCTTCACCCCCCTCCCCTGGGGGGCTCTCCCCCCTTATGGTTACGGTGGGCTTCTCGAGGGCAATGGCGAGAACAATGTGCTCCTCCCCACCCTTCTCTAGGGGGAGGGTGGATGTGACCACCGCTGGTGCTTCGAGGAAGAACCTCATAGCCGGCACCTTAATGGGAGCCTGGGGGGAGACGGGCTCGCGCGTGGACTACTGTGGGTGGTGTCCCCTGGTATCCAATGTGACGCGGGCCACTTATAGGTGTAGCCGCAGGGATGTATCCATTAGTAGTCTCACCCTCCCCCAGCCTACACCAGGGTGTGTATTATGTTAGAAGTGGGATGGGGGCAAAGGGGTGTTAGCCGGGGGTTCATAGGGCACCTTAGGAGCCCCGGGTATTGATCTGTTGCCCCCTTGGGGGCTGTGGTGGGCCCGGGGGGATTTGAACCCCCGACCTACGGGTCTCGCCCTTCTCCAGTCACAGTTCATCCCCCGGGCGGGGTCAGCAGACCCGTAGCCCCGGTTCTGCGGGGGCGGGTCTTTTTCTGGAGGGCGGGCGTCCTGCCCGCGATGACTGGAGCCCGCCGCTCTGCCTGGCTGAGCTACGGGCCCTCCATAGGGCACCAGTTAGGTGTTTGTCGTGGGGGTGTTTTATTCTTTATTCACTTCCCCTCTATTGACTTGCAGGCTAGGCTACGTAGGGTGCGAGGAAGTAGACGAACTGGCCGCCCTGGGGGAGGTCGAACTCGAGCCTCAGGGGGGCCTCTGTGGAGAACTCGAGCCTGACGCTCTCGCTGACCTTGGTTAGCTGGAGGGTTATGACGAGGTTGTCCACCGAGTAGCTTGACCGGGCGTCCTCGTCGCCTGTCATCTCCAGCACCGCGGGGCTCTCCCGGGTCAGCTCCATGGTGTAGCGGCTCTCCTGCTCCTGGCTGTAGGCGAGGAACTTCTCCTCGTCCTTCCTGTACTCGAAGGTGACCTGCTCCCCCACCACCTGGATGTCCTTGAGTATCTTGGAGAGGGGCTCAACGAGCATGACTATCCTAGCTGCGAGGGAGAGCTCACCCTCGGGAAGCGCGGGGAGAACCACCTCTAGGTTTCGGAGACGGTACCTCTTGAGCAGGTAGCCGCTCTGGAGCCTCAGCTCCACGTTCTCGTCGTCCGCCTCTATCTCGAAGCGGTTGCCCCTCTTCGCCCTCTTGAGGAGCTTCATGAGGGTGGCGAGATTTATGCCCACGCTCCCATGGTTCTCTACCTCGTATACGTCGAAGGATTCTCGGGGGTACCTTATATCCACCATGCTCACGTTGGAGGGGTCCACCGCCCTTATCCGGAGGCCCTCCTCGTCGAACTCAAGCCTTATCTCGTCAATCATCTTGGAAAGTACCTCGAAGAGCGTCTTGAAGACAAGGGCGTCGGGATATGCCACGTTCACCTTCAACCCAATCACCACCACATGTGTAACACTGGGGCCCTCTTAGGGATCTGTGGCCCCCGTGGGATTAATATCTTGGGCCCACTCCCCTCCGAGAACCCAGGCTTCCCCGCTCCTCCAGCTCGGGGGGACGGGCCCTCGAGGTTGAAAGAGCCTCGGGGTGCTCGGGGAGGAGCCCCGCCTCGATTCCCAGGCTCCTGCTGACCTCCCGGGCAAGCTGCGCAGCCGCTTCCGGCTCGGTCCTCGTTGCGTCGACCAGGAGCCTCCGGGGGCGGGCCTCCTCAATGTAGGCGAGGAGGTCCTCATAGTCCGCGTGGTCGCTGAATGCGACTATAAGGGTCCTCCGACCCCCCCAGCTGGTCTCCTGGATCCAGTTGTCGAAGAGCCAGCCCGTCAGCACTATGTCCACGCCCCCATCGAAGGGCGGGGGCGTCCTGCTGTTTAGGTGCTGGAAGTAGACGAACCACCCCTGGGCCATTATCTCCCGGGCCTCCTCCGTGTCGTCGGGGTGGAAATCCCTTATCCGTGCCCCGTGCCTCACCGCCACGCGGGTTAGGGTGTAGGGCCTCCTCGGCATGACGAAGGGTGCTTCGACACCCATCCTGCGGAGGAGCTCCATGGCCTCCTGCATCTTCCCATGGTAGCACCTTATCCTCACCGGCGTGCCCCTGGAGAGGAGGTCCTTCACGAGGTCGGCAAGTAGCTGCTCCACCTCGTGCTTGAAGGGCCTCACCATACCCGGGGCCGCGTAGGTGGCGTCCACAACCATGTAGTCGAGCTCGCTCACCACGGGGGTCCCGGGGGTTTTGAAATCCCCCGTGTAACCCAGCCTCCGGCCCTCCACGGTCTCCACTATGACCTGGGCGCTCCCGAAGACGTGGCGTGTGGGGAGGAGGGTGTACCTCTCCCCATCGTAGTAGAGGGACTTCCCGTACTCTAGGGGAACCGCCTTGTCTTCGGGAACCCTGTGCCCAAGCACGCCAAGGGCCTCAAGGGTGGCGGGCGTTGCTATGACCATGCTCGCCGTTCTCACGCTTCGTGAGAGGCCCACCGTGTGGTCGGAGTGGAAGTGCGTCACGAACCGAAGGGGCCGCCCCGCGTGGCCATCCACCTCCGCGTACCTGCCCAGCAGTATGGCCTGCTCGCCGTCTATGTCGACAAGTCTCCTCCGCGCCAACAGTTCATCCCCTTCACGAGAAGCTCGACCAAGGGTTTAACTCCCTCCCCCACCATATAACCTTACCCGCGCCCGAGTGCACCCCCATGCCTTATAAACAACGTCTCACAATGGGGGAACAGGTGCGCCGCCCAGGGGAGTGGAGACACTATGGGCCGCATGGAGGCAGTCATAGCCCTGGTGGACGAGCTACTGGTGGCGGGCGCGGTCGCGCTCCTACTAGTTATCCTCGCTTGGGGCACGGGCATTTTCCCGAGGGAGGCCGCCCTCGCCGCCACCGCTATTATCGTGGCCTTCATGGCGGCGGTGGGATACAAGGCCGCCCAGGCCCAGCTAAGGGCCCCCGAGGCCGGCCCTGAGTCCTTGGTGGGGAAGACCGCGGTCGTCGTTGAGGACATACTAAGCCGGGGGGAGGGGATGGTTCTACTGGAGGGCGAGTACTGGAGAGCTAGAAGCACCCAGGGACCGGTTCCCAAGGGGGAGAGGGTCAGGGTGGTGGGGGTCGAGGGGATGATGCTTCTCGTGGAGCCCGCGGCCAAGCACAGAGGAGATGAGGACGCCTAGGGAGAATCCCCGAGCAGGGGGAGGGGGACCCTTTGACCCCCCCTGAGCTCCACCAGCTGGAAGCTTATCCCGTAGGCTTTCTCGAGCAACCCTGGGACGAGGACCTCACCCGCCTCCCCCCAGGCCACTGGGCCCTCCCGGGATAGGAGGAACACCCTGCGGCAGGCCTGGGCCGCCTCCCCCACGTCATGAAGGCTCACCACTACTATGCGCTCCACCGAGGCTCGTGAAAGTATAGAGTAGAGGCGGGACCTCGAGGCCAGGTCCAGGTGCCCGTTGGGCTCGTCCAGAAAGAGGGCCTGGGCACGGCTAGCTATAATACCGGAGAGGAGGACCTTCATAGCTTCCCCCGTGCTCATCCGCGAGAGAGGCCTCGAGAGCCCCCCCTGAGGGAGACCCAGCTCCTCCAGGTAGCCCAGGGCCCTCGCGACCCCCTCAGGGACGTTGGGGGATGATAGGGGGCTCGGCGACCCAGTTGCTATGGAGAGGAGGCTCCACCCATCCAGCCCCGAGTCAACGGGGGGATAGGGGGGACTGTATGCCCTCTCCAGCCCCGGGGGGCTGGCCTCAACGTGGGCCCCTTTCCCCTCGATAACCCCGCCTAGGGTCTTGAGAAGGGTGGTCTTACCACTGCCGTTGGGCCCTAGCACGCAGGTTACCCCCGGGGGCTCTAGGACCAGCTTCTCCACATCGAATAGGACCCTATCCCCCCAGCCAATGGTGCCCCTAAGTTCTATTCTTGGGCGGCTCATCTCGACCGACCCGTACTCACGAGCAGGTAGAGGAAGAAGGGGGCTCCCAGGAGGCTTGTAAAAACCCCCACGGGGACCTCCTGGGGGGAGAGAAGACTCCTCGCCGCAACGTCCCCCGCCAGGAGTATGAGGGGCGAGGCCAAGAGGCTGAGCACCAAAGTAGCCCCGGGCTCCCCCCCGGCCGCCAGCCTCGCCAGGTGGGGTCCTATGAGGCCCACGAAGCCAATGGGTCCCAGTAGGCTTGAAACAGACCCCACGCCCACCGCTGTTGCGAGGAAGGCCTCCTTCTTGAGGCGTTCTACGGGGACCCCACGGGACGCCGCGTAGTCCTCCCCCACCAGGTAGTGGGAGAGCCACGTCCTCCTAAGCACAAGCCACGCTAATGTGAATGCGAGGGCGGGAACCATGGCCACAGCCCCCCCGGGGCCAGTGTAGGCCAGGCTCCCAAACATCAGCGCGACGGCGAGGCCCAGGCGGTCCTCATACACGAATATGAGGAGCGCCGCCAAGCTCGAGGCCATCATCCCCACTGCCACGCCCGAGAGTACTATGCTCAGGGCCCCGAAGCCCGAAGCCCGGCTCAGCCCGTAGGTCGCCAGGAGAGCCACCATGCCTCCCGTGAAGCCCCCCAAGAATAGCCCCACAGGCCCCAGGGGCAGGTCTAGGGCGATGTAGGCGAGGGAGCCCAGGAAGGCCCCCGAGCTCACCCCAAGGATGTAGGGGTCCACCAGGGGGTTTCTGAGAACAGTCTGAAGGGCGAGGCCCACCGCCCCCAGTATAGCCCCTGAGGCGAGGCCGGCGAGGGTGCGGATGGCCCTAACCTCGGCGATGGGATCTCCCTTGAGGAAGTTTAGGGGACTGATGCCCCCAGTGGGGCCGATGGATAGGGAAGCGAGGGTGGCTAGGAGAAGGAGGGTTGAGGCGAGCAGTATGTGGAGGAAAATCCTCCTAGAGCGCCTCCTATACTCGTCCCCCAAGTCTACATGGGGACTCTGACCTTCAGCCTCCAAGTCCCAGGTCCTCCGCGTATAGGTCGTTGGGCAGGGCCTCTAGACCATAGAGCTCGGGGTGTATTATCCTCGCCAGCGCCTCTGCGGCGATTACTAGCCTCACCCCGGGCCTCTGGAGGGCGTCGCTGAGCTCGCCGTGGAGCATGTAGACCCTGCCCTCCGCGATGGCTGTTATGTTGCTGGAGCCGGGCTGGCTTGCCAGCCACTCGAGGGCCTGGGTGGCGTTGGCGAGGCCCCCGGCGTTCTCGGTGAATATTATCACGTCGGGCTTTGTCTCTAGAATGACCTCCCAGCTCACCATGGGCCAGGAGTCCTCAACGTCTCCCAGGGCGTTCTCTCCCCCGGCTATGCCTATAAGGTCGTTGACCCAGCTCTTGCCTCCTGCGGCGAAGATGGGGTTTACCCAGACCACGAAGAGGACGCTGGGCGTAGTGTTGGCCGTGGTTGTCGTTAGGTAGACTTCCTGTACCCCCCTCTGCATGTCCGCGACGAGCTGTTTCGCCTCCTCCATGTGGCGGGTTATCTTGCCCAGGAGGAGGATGTTGTTATACACGTCGCCGATGGTGTCGCTCGCGAGGCTCACCGCGGTCACACCGAGCTGGGAGAGGGCGTATATTATCTTAAGTTGGACGCCAGCCACGCCGACAACGAGGTCAGGGCGTAGGCTCACCACCTTTTCTATGCTGACCGTGGAGAAGCCCCCGATCACCTCCAGCTCCCCCGCCTTCACCTTCTCCACCACCTCGGGCGGGTAGTCGCTGAACTGGTCAACGCCTACCACCAGATCCCCCGCGCCTATGGTGAAGAGGATCTCCGTAACACTGGGGGCGATACTGACTATCCTCTCCGGAGGCTCGGGTATTACCACAATTCTCCCAAGAGCGTCACTGACCTCCAGGGGGAACGTCGCCGCCTCCAACCGGGCCTCGAACGACGCGACCCTCTCCTCTACCTCCGCCAGTCTCAGGCCCAGTTCCTCAACCTGGGAGGCGAGGGCGGATAGGTTCTCCCGGGTCACCTGGAGCTCCTCCTCCACCCCCCCAAGCCTCCCCGAGACCTCGCCTACCCTTTTCCCAACATCCTCAATATTCTTGGAGACACTGCCCAGGCCCCCCTCTAGAGAACCTATGCGCTTCTCCAGCTCCCGCGTCTTCTCCTCAACATTGGAAACGCTGCCCTCAATACCCCGCGTCCTCTCCTCCAAGCGAGTCAGCTTCTGGGAAAGCTCCTGGACTGTAGCTGCTGTATCCTTCAGCACCTTGCTTAAGTCATGGAGCTGGCCCGAGACCCTATCCACGCTCAGGGCAAGCTCCTCTGCGGCCTTTGAGGTGGTGTAGGCCGAGTATGATGCAAAAACACCCACAATCAGAGCCACAAGCGCAAGGAACACCGCAAAGCCATGCTGTGTTGCCAAGCCTCTCGACCTCCTACAAGGGATATAGCCAAACCTACGGATTGTAACACAGACGCTGTCTAGCCGTTACGTTATGACATAGGGAACAGTTATCACAGCATAAAGCGGGGCCCACCCCAAGGGTGGTGCCCCGCGTGTCCCCCGAGGGCCTGCCCACCCTTTGTGGGAGGCTCACTGGTTCACAGAACCATTCTTTATAATATATGTTTTTCTCCCGGTTTGACCGATCTATCCTCATAAACCCCCAACATCACACAAGCACACGTTCCCGACACCAAACAAACACCTGGGGTTACAGGCGGTGGAGAAAACGGTAATCCAGCCCCCGAGGCCAGGGGACTGGGTTTGGAGGGTGGACTGGGAAGGTATTGTGGGGGAGCATGGGACGCCCCTCTACATCTACGATCTCAACACGGTCAAGGAGAGGGCCCGAAGGGTCCTGTTGGAATTCACCTATCGGCCCCGGAGGGTGCTCTACAGCCTCAAGGCCAACCCCCACCCCCAGGTATTGGGGGAGCTCCTTGTCATGGGCCTGGGGGCGGAGACGGTCTCGCTGGGAGAGGTGAAGAGAGCTCTGGAGGTAGGGTTCCCTCCGGAGAGGATAAGCTACACGGCCTGCTGTGTCTCGGGGGAAGAGCTACTAGAGGTTGCGAGACTGGGCGTCTCCATTAACGCGGACAGCGTGGGTCAGGCTAGGCTCCTCCACGGTGCGGGGGTTGAGACCCTTGGCCTCAGGATAAACCCCGGCGTGGGATCCGGCCACCACCGGTACACTGTTACCGGGGGGCCCGGGTCCAAGTTCGGCCTCCTCCCCCAGGAGGCCCTGAGGCTGGCAAGGGACCTGGGCGGGGGCTTCGCCTCTAGGGTTAGGAGGCTTCACTTCCACGTGGGCTCAGGGGTATGGGATCCCGGGGTTTACCTGGAGGCCCTCCGTAAAATCCTGCCTCTTTTAGACGTTTATGTAGAGGTGGAGGAGATAGATGTGGGCGGGGGGATGGCATACGACTACCTGGCGGGTCTGAGGGAGTTCGACTACTCTGGCCTTGCGCTGGGCATTGGTGGGGTATTGGAGGAGGCCGGTTTAGGGGGCCTCCGGGTCACCATAGAGCCGGGCCGGTATATAGTTGCACCCGCTGGAGTTCTGTTGGCGAGGGTGACTGAGGTGAAGAGGAGGGAAGACAGCCTTATAGTGGGTGTTGATACGGGGATGAACCACCTTATACGCCCCGTGCTCTACGGCGCGATGCATCGAGTGGTCTTCCCCCTGCACCGTGGTAGACTGGAGTGGGAGGAGAGGGGGCTGCTGGTGGGCAATGTTTGCGAGTCGGGGGACATACTCGCCCATGGCGTACCCCTCCCGCCTAACCTGGGAGTGGGGGACATTGTCCTTATCCTGGACACGGGGGCTTATGGTGCCAGCATGGCAAGTAGCTATAACATCAGGCCCCCTCCCCGTGAGGTCGTTATTAGGGCCTAGGTCCCTGGCATTGGCTCCGCTACGATACTTAAAAAAATACTTCTTATAAAACAGTAAAAAATTTATAGTAATAAGTAAAGACAAGTAATTACACAAACAGGAAAACAATAAAAACCACTCCAACCGTAAAGCGATCTCGTAAACACTTGTATAACCATTTTTTAAGGAACCACCCAGAAATAGTAGATATAATGGAAAAAAGAAAACCTAGTAGTAGGGTGAAACAGCCATGAAGGGTAGGAAAGCAGTCTCACCAGTTGTGGCCACCCTGTTGCTCATACTAATCGCGGTAGCTGCCTCACTAGTCCTCTACGCCTGGGTCAGCAGCCTCAGCAGTGAGGCCAAGGGAAGCGGCGCAGAGAGAACCGGAGCAGCCTTTGTTGTAGAAGCAGCACAGATAGACACTAACACACCCCAGAACGTTACAGTGTATGTCAGAAACGTAGGGTCAGTACCCATAGAGAACGGTACTTGGAGCCTTTACGTACTTGACCCAACAACCGGTACTGTAGTAGCAAGTAATACTTCCTGGACTTTTGGCCAGACTATTGGCCCCGGAGAACTTGTTAGCACCAACGTAACTGTCTCAGGTCTAACTGCTGACGAGTACTATATCATTAAGGTAGTGTCGCCACAGGGTCAATCTGACAGCGCGTATGTGAAGGCAGATTAAAACTAGAGGAAACAGCCACAAAACAATACGGAATGAAGAAAAATTGTTTTTTCTCTAAACTAATACGGGGTGGCGGGATTCCTTTTCTCCTAATACTAAATGCAGTTGAAAAATCTTCGGTTTCGCTAGTTCTTCTATACTTGTCGGTGCCTATGCCATAGTTATTTTTCAGAATAAGCATAATTTAGAAAAATGTGATAGATGTAGGTATCATTCCTCTAAATATAGATACCGAGGAAACATCATGATACACGTCTAAACCTTATCTGACTCGTCTAGTTTATTGCAGGACTTGATGACATGGACGACACGGTCCTTAAAGTTGAGGTTTTTCTCAGAGTTTGATGCTCGACGTGCCGGGTTGCGGTCTCAACTGCCTTTTCCAAGGCTTCTCGTGGTGGTTCACCCCTGCTTCTCAGGATGGTGTAGGTTGATAGGAGGACTTCTCCGGCTCCGGTGGGGTCGGGGTTCTCCACAATGTAGGGGGGACGGGCTATTATCCGGGTGTGGGGGGTGTGGAGGTGGACTGCGTGGGGCCCGTTGCTTATTATCAGCTCCTTGACACCGAGTGTCCGGATGCATTCTTTCAGGCTGCTCGAGCCGAGGCGGTTGCAGATTGTTCTTATCTCGTGGCGATCGGCATGTGCTATTGTGGGGGTTCTCCGGGTGCTCCTGAGGGCGTCTATGTATAGGGTGAGGCTGTTCCGGGGGTCTCGGGCGAGCGGCTGGAGGTCAAGGACTATGGGGTTGGGGGTGTGGTTGAGGAGGAGCTTGAGGAGCTGCTGCTCGGGGGCCCCCGCGCCCCAAAGGGGGGCCCAGACAATGGGGGTATGGGGACCTGTCTCGAGGGTGGCGTGGAGGATGCGTGAGAAGGCCCGGCGGGGGCTCCTGGTCAGGGGGCATCTGTTGAGGGCGAGGGCTATCCTCTGACCCTGGTGGTTGTAGGCGAGGGTGTAGTGCTGGGTACATCCCGTGTGCTCAGGCAGGAGGTCCGCGTTGTTTTCGCGGTGGGCCCTCTCGATTGGGGGGAGGTGCCTGTAGTTCAGTCCCCCCAGCACCAGAGTGCGGTATCCGAGGAGACTGCCCGCCTTGCTGAGGTATATCCCGGGGCCCCCGGGCCTCCTTTCGGGGGGCATGTTGGGGCGTATAATGTTGTCGAGAGTTGGAGTGGTGAGTATGATGAGTTCGTACATCTAGTTCTCACCTCCTTCTTGATTCTTTCTAAATTGTATCCCAAGTGGGGGAGCCTCTAGCACATCCCTGGAAGCAGGATCCCCAGCCCCCGTTAGGGGCTGGGGGCCGGGTTCATACC
>JALTXS010000122.1 GCA_027048265.1 Desulfurococcales archaeon | reverse complement strand
CCAACGAAGTGCTCAATGCCGCTGTAGAGGCCCTCGGTGGCCTCCCTAACTATCACGAGGTCCACGTTCTTGTAGCGAGGCACATCAGCGTACAGCCAGGAGACTGGGAGGGACTTGGCGGGCCTCACGACAGCGTAGGTGTCAAGCTCTACCCTGAGCCTCACGTTAACGCTCCTATAGCCCCCGCCCACGGGGGTGGTGAGGGGCCCCTTGAAGATCACGGGGTATTTTTTAATAGTCTCCAAAGCCTCCTCGGGCAGTGGGTCGCCATACTTTTTGATAGCTGGCTCACCCAGCTCGACCACTACCCATTCTATGGGGACCTCTGCTGCCTCGAAGAGTTTTACGGTGAGCTGGGTTAGCTCGGGGCCTATGCCGTCGCCCGGTATTAGAACTACCTTGTGTGTGGCCATATTTGACACCTTGGAGTAAGGGTGTAGAAGGTTGTGTTAACATGTCGGATTTATTGTATTGATAGGATATTGTACTTTTTGCTACAAGGCCCCCGTGCAACGTAGCGTGGATTGTGTTTATTAGTGTTAAACACTATCAATAATAATCGTTCACCAGCCCTATTTCTCCCAACAGTCACGGAATCCTTGTACTCCAACGTGGGGTGAAAATAAGTGTACCTGGCTGAGAAATTCGCGAAATACGCGGTAGAGGATGTTTCCTACAACAAGGTCACGCCCAAGCTCCTAGAAGAGGTCAAGAGAAGGGTAGTCGACAGCTTCGGGGTCATGATGGGAGCCTACAACGCGGAGCCCCCTAGAATATCCCGCCAGGTGGCCCTCCTAGGCCATGGTGGTGACTATGGTGCAACGCTTTTCGGCACCACCCATAAGACCACGGTGGACTACGCTAGCTTCGCCAATGGCTGCCATGTGAGGTATCTAGACTTCAATGACACCTACCTCTCGAAGGAGGCCCTCCATCCCAGCGACATGATACCCGCGATAATAGCCGTCGCCGAGGCCGAGGGGGCGGACGGTAAAAAGGTTGTGGAGGGCATTGTGGCCGCCTACGAGATAGTGGGGAGACTTGCCGACGCCGCCAGCATAAGGGCCCGAGGATGGGACCACGTCACATACATCGCGATAGCGACGGCCGTTGGCGTGGGCAAGGTCATGGACCTCGACGTGGAGAGAATGACCCAGGCTATAAACCTGGCCACCACCCCCAACGTGGCTCTTAGGCAGACTAGGGCTGGCGAGATAAGCATGTGGAAGGGATGCGCCGCCGCGAATGCAGCGCGCAACGGGGTGTTCGCCGCGCTCTTGGCCAAGCATGGCATGACAGGCCCGTCTCCCGTGTTCGAGGGAGAGATGGGCTTCTTCAAACAGGTCTCGGGCGAGTTCACTGTGGACAAGTTCGGGGGAGTTAATGATGAGTACAAGCTGTTCGAGACCAGTATAAAGTACCACCCTGTGGAGTACCATGCCATGAGCGCGGTCGACGCCGCCCTCAAGCTGAGGGAGAAGATGGGCGGCTTCAGGGTTGAGGACGTGGAGAAGATAGATGTGGAGACCTTCACAGTATCTTACGTCATAATAGTGAAGGACCCTGAGAAGTGGGACCCCAAGACGCGTGAGACGGCCGACCACAGCCTCCCCTACATAATATCGGTAGCGCTATTAGACGGCAGGGTCTGGCTCGACAGCTTCCGCCCCGAAAGGGTCCTCGCGAAGGACGTAAGGGAAGTGATGAAGAAGATGAGTGTGAGGGTTAACCCCGAGTTCGACAAGGTATATCCCAAGGGCATACCCAACAGTATAGAGGTGACTCTCAAGAACGGGGAGAAGTACAAGGAAATGGTCACTTACCCGAGGGGCCACTTCATGAACCCCATGACAAACGAGGAGCTGGAGGGCAAGTTCAACCGTCTCGGAGAGACCTTTATGAGTGAGGAGAGGAGGAGACAGGCCCTGGAGCTGCTCTGGAACCTGGAGAAGCTCAGCGACATGGGGGAGCTCATGAAGGCCTTCGCCATAGAGTAGGCGAGGCGCCATGTATCCCCCCCATATAAAGAGCCCTGGCCCGAGGAAGAGCCTCAGACGCCTCCTTGAGAGGCCCGGCATCATAGTCGCCCCGGGGGTCTATAATCCCGCTACCGCCCTTCTCGCGGAGAAGATGGGCTTCGACGCTCTTTACATAAGTGGTGCCGCGCTGACGGGAAGCTTGGCTATGCCGGACCTGGGTATAATAACCCTAGAGGAAGTCGCTCTACTGACCCGATGGATAGCCAGGGTAACCACCATCCCCCTCATAGTGGACGTGGACACGGGTTTCGGAGAGGCAATCAACGTCATGAGGACCGTGAGGCTAATGGAAGAGGTAGGGGCAGCTGCTATCCAGATAGAGGACCAGGTCCTCCCCAAGAAATGCGGTCACCTTAAGGGGAAGGAGCTTATACCAGCGGAGGATATGGCCAAGAAGATAAGGGCGGCCGCCGAGGCTAGGAGCAGTGGGGAACTGCTCATAATAGCGAGGACGGATGCAAGGGGGGTCACTGGCTTCGAGGACGCTGTCGAGAGGGCTAAGCTATACCTAGAAGCGGGGGCTGACATAATATTCCCTGAGGCCCTGACGAGCCTCGAGGAGTTCAGGGAGTTCGCTAGGCGTGTCAAGGCCCCCCTCCTCGCCAACATGACGGAGTTCGGGAAAACGCCATACATCACAGCCAAGGAGTTCGAGGAGGCAGGTTATAAGATAGTAATCTTCCCCGTAACAACGTTCCGCGCGTCAATGAAGGCCAGCAGGGACATCCTGGAAGTCATAATGAAGGATGGGACCCAGAAGAACGTGCTGGATAAGCTGATGACGCGCCAGGAGTTCTACGAGCTTATTGACTATAAGGCCTACGAGGAGGTCGATAGCAGGGTTTCCAGGTGGGTTGATGAACATTTGTCGAAAAGGGGTTAGTGCTTTTTCGACTCTTATTCAAATAAACCTTATTTTCAGGATTCATCATAATTGATAATAGTCAAAACCTTCTCTCTCCACGAGGAGGAACCAAGTCCGGGTGAGTTCCTTGTCTTCCCAGCTTCAGAAAACCGTAGAACCCCAGTATATAAGAGCCCCTAAGGGCCTGCAGAACGTGATAGTGGACCAGACCAGGATATCGGGCGTTGACCCGAAGGGAGAGACGACTATTTACCGAGGATACCTAATCGAGGACCTTGCCCGAGCGCTCACGTTCGAGGAGGCCGCCTTCCTCTTCCTCTACGGGCATCTCCCAAGCGAGGAGGAGGTAAGGAAGTTCTCACAGAAGCTTAATAGGGAGAGAGTCGTCCCCGAGGAGGTTTACGAGATATTCGAGAAGATGCCCCGAACGACGCACCCCATGGCTATTCTGAGGACGGGGATATCCTTCCTGGGCACGTTGGATGAGAAGGCGGATGACCTTAGCAGGGAGAACCTGTACGAGACGGCCATTAAGCTAATCGCCAAAACCGCCACCATAGCAGCGAACGGGTATAGGATAACGAGAGGCATGGAGCCCGTCAAGCCCGACCCCAGCCTCCCCCATGCCCTGGACAGCCTCAGGATGATTATAGGGAGAGAACCCAGCAAGCTCGAGGCCAGGGCCTTCGAGTCGAGCCTCATACTATACATGGACCACGGGTTCAATGCTAGCACCTTCACGGTCAGGGTCATTGCATCCACACTTAGTGACATGTACAGCGCTGTGACGGGTGGAGTGGGAGCACTCAAGGGACCCCTGCATGGAGGAGCTAACGAGAAGGCTATGTACATGCTGCTCGAGATAGGGAGCAAGGAAAAGGCACGCCAGTACATACTCGACAAGCTCGCACGTAAGGAGAAGATAATGGGCTTCGGTCACAGGGTCTACAAGGTCAAGGACCCCAGGGTAGATGTTGCCAAGGAGTACCTGAGGAAGATGGCCAAAACCAACCCCGAGGCTCAGAAGTACCTAGAGCTCTGCGAGGAGATAGAGAAGATAATGTGGGAGCAGAAGAAGCTCCCCGCCAACATAGACTTCTACACAGCCCCACTATACTACCTTATGGGCATACCTATAGAAATGTACACACCCATATTCGCAATGGCAAGAGTCGTAGGGTGGACTTCCCACTACATAGAGCAGCTTGAGAACAACAAAATAATAAGACCCAAAGAGGAGTACGTCGGCCCAGTTGGCCTCAAGCTACCCCCAGAAAAACAACCCAAAGAAGACCCCTAGGAACTTATTTCTCGTAAAGCAGGCTCTTTTTAACAGGCAGGGCATCTACATTTTTATTATAAAACATATCGTGAAGCCAATCTATGGGAAGCTTTCGGACCAAATAACTCTAGTAACGTAACAAAATACTAATATATTAGTGACAAGTCTGGGGTGGAACAACTTTATAGATTAGTTTAACTATAATTGATTGGTTGAATACAATCAGATCGTTTAACCAGGTTCGGTTGGGGAATCATAGATGAAGGTAGTGCTAAAGGTTCGCAAGAAAGGTGTAATAATCCTGCCAAAGATGCTAAGAAACGCAATAGGGGTTAACGAGGGTGAAAGCCTGATAGCGGAGGTCGATGGTAAAAGATTAATCCTTAGGGCGCTGAAACCCAGGGTTGTTGATATAGACCCTACTGTTGTAGATGACATATTAAAAGAGACTGATAGAATGGAAGAGGATAGGTACGAGAGGATAGTCAATCGTGGACAAGGCCGTACTTGATACCAGCGTTATTATAGAATACATAATTGCGAGGAGTACTTACAGGCCTATAGTTGAGAACATTTTCCAACGGTCTCTCCAAGGGTTCTTGAAACTATACATCACTCCTATAACACTAAGCGAGATTCTTTACACTGCGGCGAGAATATATGAGGCTGCAAAGCTGGAGGACCCCAATAGGGAGGCATATGATTATGCCATTTGGGTAAAGTCGATAGCGGAAGTCACGGGCATAAGCGAATCAGTTGCACTGAGGGCTGGTGAGCTTAAAAAGTCGCTTGGCATAGCATTGCCAGATTGCTATGTTATCGCAACTGCTGAATCAATGGGCGCCACTCCTATTTTTAAGAGAGTTGAAAAAGAAATGAAGCCGGTCTTGCAGGAACTTAGGAAATTGGGGGTCAAATTCTTAGATGAGCTTAACCGTGAGCATTTGTAGTGTACTCGTTAATACTTTTCACCATTTGCAACGTGTTGAAAATATCGGTCGCTCGGCTTAAACGTTTTTAAGCAGACTAGGAAATGACTCATTCGCGCCACTGTTACATATATTGACGTGGATATATGTGAAAAACACGTGCTCTATAGGCCCAATGATGTTAACTAGTTCAGGTTTTTCTCTAAACATCTGAACACGTACGTAACCAGTAGAGGTATAGTAGGATTTGCACATGTCGTTAGAGAGTAGGGCTTTATATTGATGGTTTCATAACAAATGGTGACTATTGGTAATGTGGTCATTTTACTCAAACGGGGGACAGTTGTGGGGTGAAGTTTGAAGATTGCACCACGGTCCCGCATAATTGCTCCTAACGGCGGTTGTATGTAATTTATTGTGAGTTATGGACCTGTATCTGCGTGGGTTCTCCTTACATCAATAATAGTTAACTATTCATGTTTAAGCGTTTTTATACACAATTTATGCAAATAATGACGAAGTAAACGATAAGGTACCTGATAAGACAAACACGTCATCATTGGTTCCGGGCGGTGATAATAATTGCCGCCGACAATCATACCAGGACTGTATAGGAGACTATCCCTAGTCTCCACCCTCCTAATCATAGTATATGGCCTGTCGCTTTATTATACCAGGTGGGTTAATGGAGACACCCTTTTCGACCTTAACGCATTGGCATCACTAACAACCCCCCTAATAGCGTGGACGGCCACAGGCGGTCTTGTCTCCACGAGGGGTTGGCGTATAGTGCGAGATAACGGGGCCAGGCACGACCTAAGCCCGGTGCTGCTCCCTCCTCTCACGACTCTGTCATCGCTCCTACTGGTCCTCAGCTTCTTGAACCCCTATCTCCTAACCAGGGACATTATCTGGATGCACCTGGTCCTAGTGTCGCTCCAGGCCCTTTACCACTCCACCCTACTGGCCCTTTTACTGACCCGCCTAGAGACTGGTACGTTGGGTCTTAGAGTGCTTGCTTTGGTCCTCTTTGTTGTATATCCACTACTAGTGGTCCTAGGACAGTTCGGGATGGAGGCGAGCCAAGGTAGGGACATTGTCTTGTCAAGGCTTCCCCTTATATTACCCTATCCTGCCCTGGTCTTCTCCCCTGACCAAGGCTCGCCTGTGCAACAGGGAGACTACAGTGTCCCAACATTTGCAGTATCCTTGCTCTACATGTTAATTGCATCCTCCCTAGGACTGATGCTACTCAGGCCTAGAACAGGCAGGATTGAAACCTCTCCCCACTCGAGCCGGGGATACAATGGGGCGATAACCCTGATGACAACACTAGCTCTAGTCGCCTCCCTCACAGCATTGGGCATATACATGCATGCCCACACGATGGATAAAACCTATCCCTATCACCCCCCAGCACTCATAATAGCAAGTGAAACCCCCGAGGCCCTCTACACGATAGGTCTTGTAAAAGTCACAAGCCAGGTGGATCAGAGCAGGTATCCCCTCCTTCTCGACCCCAATAACTACACCCTACAGTTGAGCTGGTTCCCCGGAGAAACAGCCGCAGGAAACCAAGGCTACCCCACAGGTACCTGCAAAGCCTACATTGTGAGAGTGAGCCTCTGGCAAGACCTTGTCACACTACTCGAAGGATCTGCACAAGTATACGAATCGTCCCCGACTCTTATAGAAACCATTCTAAACAAACTTAAAACCAGCAAACCTGAAGAGCGGGCATGCGACACGGTGATAAAGAACAGGGAGAGCGGTAGAAGCTATTACATCGTATGGGTAGCCAAAACCCCTGTGGAAAACAGGGATATCAAACAAATATCTAATGAGGGAACAGGTAAGGTAATGGATGGGACAAACCATGGCAAAAGAGGGTGGCATACTATCACTCGCTACACTGGCATGGTTATAGTAACCAAGATGATGCCACCCAGCACCCTGCCGCTCGTTTCCCACCCATTCCTAGCACTCGTTGTGGTTATTATGCTTGTAAAAAAGAGAAAACAAAAAATGCCTCAAAGCACCGCTGCCGCTTAAGTAGAACACGTGCGGGGCTCAGCTTAAAATGAGCATTCATGACTAGATGTTACCTGGAGAAACAGATAGACACTATTCTAAGGAGTACCATGCGGACATGATGGGGCTTTAGGGGGTTTCCTATTCTAGTAGCTTTATCACATTATCAGGAGTATAAACAGTGCCTTCTACCTCATAGCCACGTCTTCTTAAGAAATCTATAAGTTCCAGGTCCATAGTAAGGAAGGGAATGCCCTCTACGCGGGCGGTTGCGTAGTGAAGGGCATCAATATAGTCACTATGTCCATTCCGGTATATTATTATAGCTCGGATGAGGGCCTCGGAGCCCGGGCTGATGAGATGGTAAGACCTGCGTATAGCTCTGAGGCCTAGCTCAACACGGCTGAGCCTGTCCTTTGGAACCAGTTTAAGAACTTTCCACAATGCTTCAAGGAGCCCTACCTCTAGGTAGTTAATCTCAAACCTGTGGAACAAACTGATGGCACTGAGGGCATCCTCCTCGACATCTATTCCAAGTGCTGGGAGAAGAAAAGTGGTGTCAACAAGTAGGCGCGGCTTACTTCTCCCCAATATACCTCTTCTGATGTTCAATACTCTCCGCCTCAAGCTCCTCTAGGCTAACCCGCGCAACCTTCTCACCATGAAGAGAAAGCTCAACCGCATCGGGGACCTTTTCGAGAACAATCCTCCCTTCCTCAACCCGCATTTCCAGCCTACTACCCTCCCTTATACCAAGCATATCAGCAATAGCCTTTGGGATGACCAGGGTTCTCCTCTTACCAACACGGACCTCAAGAGTCCGACTCATTCTCTCATTCCTCAGAAAAATCTTGAAATTCGGAAAATAAAAAACTAACTGAAAAAACGATACTATTCAGAGATTACCGTGAGAGTGACTTACAAGAATTGAGATAAGAGTGCTAAGCTAGGCATCCTAGGTTCTAGAAATAATATTGACTGTTCCTAATACCAGTCTAATAGACCTGTTGTACCTTGGCCTTTCTTCCTCTTATCACGATATATTGCTAGCCAATGCTCAGTGCTAGATTCTAGCGCCATAATAGCTCTTGCAGAGATAAACATGGCTGGTATCATGGAAGCGCTTAACATGGAGATAATTGTGTCACAAGCGGTCTACGAGGAAGTTGTAGCCAAGGGCCAGGGCAGACCTGGCTCAAAGGAACTGAGAGACCACGCAAGCTGAGATAAAGTGAGGGTCTTGAAGCCTCGGCATACAGAGTTAGTTAAGGGCCATCCACGACCCACTAAGCATGGGCGAATCGGCAGGCAATAGCGCTAGTGGTTGAACGCAACTACACGGTAGTCCTAAACGACAGGATTGCATGGCCCAAAGCAAAATCCATGTGGCTAGCGGTTAAGGGTACAATAGGTCTTTTGATGCTAGCCTATGATAAAGGCAGTATCTGCTAGATCATGGTAATCGGCTCTGAGTTCCCGGTCCGTTAAGAATGCAATATACGGGGTTGCATGCTGTGAGCACGGAGAGATAAAAGCTTAGAGGCTTAGGAGCATTGTTATACTAATGGGGATGAACGTTGTCTAAGGTGATAAGGGTCAGATATGAGAAAGGCGTGCTGAAGCCCCTAGAACCCTTAGTACTGAGGGAGGGGGAGGAAGTGGAGGTCGTTATCAAGCACAGGATGTTCGAGGAGAAGGATTACAGGGAGCTGGTGGACTTCCTTGCAAAGCTTCCCAAGGGTAAGGTAGAACTACTTGATCTAGTGGAGGAGCTGTATCTTGAGGAGGCTCTTCGTTGATGCCAATATATTCATCCGCATAAAATATTCAACAAAGAACATGGTCTCCTCGAACACCTAGTAGGAACAGCGCCCTACACCTCTACCCACGTCCTGGAAGAGGTGGCATATAAGCTCATAGCCCTCTCCATAATCGAATCACAGGGACTCGTGAGCGCCTACAAGGTGAGGAAGCTATTCAAGGAGGGAGCCGCGGAAGAGACCATTAGAGCTAGACTAGTTGCACTCGATCGGATAGCTGGGAAGCTGAATGTAATCCCACCAACATACAGTGACTTCAAAGAAAGTGAGAAAATAGCGTTGGAGCACAAGCTGCTGCCAAGCGACGCCCTAATCGTGGCAATCATGATGAGAGAGGAGATAAAAGAAATCCTAACACTAGACAACGATTTCGAAAGGGTACCATGGCTAAGGATTATACCCTAGCCTTTTTACACAACTTACATTAGCTGAATAGCAATTCACAATCTCTATATTACGTAATCAGGTCTGAAAAAGTCTCAGCCGAGTCTTGCGGCCTCGCCATAGTACTCCTACCGGCCTGACTAGGAGAAGGTAAGAGTTCCACGCTAAGCATTATTATACCTAAGCATGATGTACCTTGGCATGACCCGCTTACTTGCTGAAGAGAATCATCTAAGCGGGGTGCATCTCTTGGAGGACCCCCATAAGCCCGTGGATCTTGCGGAGTTCTACAAATTCTTCAGGTGGCATAGTAGGCCCAATGACCCGGAGGCCCGCGCTAGGTTTGAGGTGATAAAGGGCTTCATGAAGGGCCTCATAGCTCGTGGCATACTTAATGAGGCCATCGGGTCCGGCAAGGCTAGGGTCCTCGATGTCATGGGGGCGTCTGGGATAGCTGGCATAGCCCTAGCATGGGCCCTAGCCTCCAATGGTGTCGAAGCCGAGGTTATGGTCACCGACCTGAGGGACGAGGAGCTGGGAATGGCTGATAAGTGGCTTAGGACGGCCGGGCTCGAGAACTCAGTCAGGCTAGAGACCCTTAGGGCCAGTGCCACTAGGCTCCCAGATGCCCTAGGGGAGAGGGAGTTCGATATCATAGTCCTCTGGGGCAGTAGCCTACCACACCTGGACGTCTACGACCTCCACTTGTTCCTGGCGGGAGCTAGAGAGCTTCAGCCGAGACACGGCGTGATATTGATGGAGCAGTCCAGCTTACTACCGAGGATCCTAGTGTATAACATGTTCAAGCATATATTGGTCGAAGGCGATGCCCTAACTTTGTTCAGGGAGTACGACGACTCCCGAGGAGTCCAAAGGCGCCTGGTCTACACGCTCCCAGAGCTAAGATACATGGGTGTGATAGAGGCCAGGTTATGGGAGACAAGCCAGCTCATGGCCACCGCCTGGATTTACTATAGGAAAGTGGAGACCCTAGACTACACTGAAGTCAAGAGGTCATCCAAAGTCATAGTAGCCCGCAATCCGAAAGCCCAAGCGCCAAGCTGGAGAGAATTATTCGAGACTCATCCACTAAGAAATTCGGGAAGGGTCTCTCGCTAGAGGTTCGACCCTTAAAGTCAGGAAAAAGATGCTGGAGGATGTAGCCTATATTAATAAGATGGAAAGATATATGGCGGGCCCGCCGGGATTTGAACCCGGGGTCTCCGGCTCCGGAGGCCGACACTTAAATACCTTCGTCCCATTGGCTCTACATTATCTTGTGACACCTCTGTAACTCATTTATACTCGATAGAATAACGTATGGGGCACTTTATTCCGAATTGGGAGATTTTAAGGACTTAAGGGTTGTGATGTATTATCAGTGGTAGGGGGGAGACGGGTTGTCTCGTGAGGTGGTTGTTAGGGTTAGGGTGCCTTCTCACTATGTTGGGGATGTTGAGAGGGAGGTTAAGCTAGCCTATGCTGTCGACCTATTTCTTCGGGGCGTTGTTAGTGTTGAGCGTGCAGCCGAGCTCGCTGGGATGACCCTATACGACTTCCTGGTCGAGCTCCGTAGGAGGGGGATAAAAGCCTACCCTTACAGTGATGTGGAGCTTCGAGAGGAGTTGGGAATTGAATAGCCAGGCTAGTCGATGCCTAGTACTAGATTCTAGCGCCATAATAGCTCTTGCAGAGATAAACATGGCTGGTATCATGGAAGCGCTTGACATGGAGATAATTGTGCCTCAAGTGGTCTACGAGGAGGTAGTAGTTAAGGGCCGTGGCAGGCCGGGCTCAGGAGAGCTAGAAGATCTTGCACGCCAAGGTAAGGTAAAGGTTTTAGTGCCACGGGATAGAGCGCTGGTAGAGGCTCTCCACGATCCTCTGGGTATAGGTGAATCGGAGGCAATAGCCCTAGCAGTTGAGCATGGCTGTACGGTAATCCTAGATGATAGAATTGCAAGACTTAAAGCAAAATCCATGGGGCTGGTAGTCAAGGGTACAATAGGCCTCCTACAACTAGCTTACGATAAAGGCATTATAAACAAAGACAAACTAATCCGAGCACTAAGAGAGCTAAAAGAACAAGGGTTTCGGGTATCTGATAGTATAATAAATGAGATTCTAAAGAAATTAAAGTAGAATTAAAGAAGAGTGGCGGGCCCGCCGGGATTTGAACCCGGGGTCTCCGGCTCCGGAGGCCGGCGCCCTAGTCCTGGCTAGGCTACGGGCCCTTCTTGTGTTTGTTTTTTCGTTTGTTTTTTAACACGGTTTGGGATATATTGTCTTATGGTGGAGGCGGGTTGGAGCGGCTGGTTGTTCTGGGGTTTGTGTTTGTTTTTGTGGGGGTTCTGCTTATATTCTTGGGTATCTTGTCCTCCGTCTCGAGGGGTGGGGTTCAGGGTAAGTCGGAGGTGGAGGCGGGGGGCATTGTGTTCATCGGGCCCATTCCTATAGTGTTTGGCACGAGTAAGGGTGTGACGAAGGCCATGCTGGTCTTGGCGCTTGTGGTCTCGGTTCTGCTCCTGGTCTTCTACCTCCTGTCCTCCCGGGGTACCAGGCCCTTCCCGGGCACCTAGCACACTGTGGTGGTGCTGTGGGTTATGGTCGCTTCTGAACCGGGGCACGGCCTCTGGCTTGGCGATGGCAGGATAAGGCTCAGGAGGGCCAACATAATGGACCTGGACCAGGTCATCGAGCTCAATCTCCGCACCCTGCCCGAGAACTACTTCAGGGACTTCTTCATATACCACCTCGAGCAGTGGCCTGAGGCCTTCGTGGTGGCGGAGGAGCAGGGCGGTGCTATAGTGGGGTACATAATGGCCCGCGTTGAGACGGGGCTGGGCTACATACACCGCTTCATAACCCAGAAGGGCCACGTCATATCAATAGCGGTGGACCCCGCCTATAGGAGGCGGGGGATAGGCAGGGCACTCATGCTCGAGTCCATGAAGGCCATGAAAGAGCGGTACGGGGGGAAGGAGGTCTTCCTCGAGGTCAGGGTGAGCAACGAGCCCGCCATAAGGCTCTACGAGAAACTGGGGTTCAAGAAGGTCAAGAGAGTCATAAGCTACTACAGCGACGGGGAGGACGCCTACATAATGGCCCGACCCCTCTAAACAAGCCCCCGGCCCATTCTTATCCACTTAACCAAAGAACCTCCTAGACACCATGAGGGCGAGCT
>JALTXS010000121.1 GCA_027048265.1 Desulfurococcales archaeon | reverse complement strand
CGGCAGCAAGGAAGGTGGCAATAGGCTCTGCCAACAAGTCCAAAGTAAACGGTGTCAAAAGGGCCTGGTCCCTGATGGGTCCAGCAACCTTTGTCTCCACCCGTGTCCATGGTCCCGTGCCCCAGCCTCTGTCGTGGACGGAGACCCTGGTGGGCGCCCTTCACCGTGCGGAGAAGGCCCTCGAGCTGGTGACGGGCGCCGACTACGCGGTGGGAGTGGAGGCAGGCCTAGTGCCCCTGCCCGTCCCCAGCGGCTATGTTGACGTGCAGGCGGCTGTGATCATCGACAAGAGGGGGCACGTTAGCGTGGGGCTGAGCAGCGCCTTTGAAATACCCTATATGTTCCTCCCCAAGGTCTCCAAGGGAATAGAGCTGGGCTCAGCCGCCGAAGCATGGTGGGGGAGGGACCTGGGGGAGGAACAGGGCGTTATAGGTGAGCTCACCCGGGGTATGGTGACCCGGGAGGACCTGACCTTCCAGGCAGTGGCCATGGCCCTCGTACCCTGGGTCAACCCCAGCCTCTATGGGAGGCTCTCAACGATCGACAAGTTCAAAAGGCTGCTGGAGGACTCCCTCCCCTAGTCACGTTCTCCGGGTAAATGTTAAAATTCCCCTTTGGGCGAAAGGGGAAAGGAGGAGGATTTCAAGAGAGCGTGGTTCGCCATGGGTGTGTACCAGGGTAGGGACAACAAGAAGCCCAGCGGGGGCAAGAGGAGGAGGCCCTACAAGGTTAAGAGGAAACACGAGCTCGGACGCTACCCCACCGAGTCAAGGGTGTCGGAGAAGAACGTAGTCGTGAGACAGAGGGTGAGGGGAGGCAACCACAAGCTTAGGGTCAAGAGGGCCCGCAGTGCTGTTGTTGTGGACCCCAACAAGGGTGAGACCCGGGTGGAGAGGATAACAAGGGTTGTTGAAACACCCGCCAACAGGGAGTATGCCCGCAGAGGGATAATAACAAAGGGGGCAATAATCGAGGTGGAGAGCGGACTGGCACGCGTAACCTCCCGCCCCGGACAGGATGGCGTGGTAAACGCGGTCCTCATAAAGAGCGAGTAGCACCACTCCCCCACCAGACACTTTTGTGGAGGAACCCCGCTTGACTTCTTCTAGGAAATACCGGGGAGAGAGACTGGTAGTCTGGCCCCCCTACTTGGACTCACGGACCCCCCGCTCCCGTGGGAGGCGGATCCCCCTCGAGAAGGCCGTGCCCCGGCCCAGCGTTGAGGAGATAACTGAAGCCGCCCAGAGGCTCGGCCTCGACCCCATTGTGGAGGAAAAGTCTTACCCCAAGGACTGGATGAGGCAAAGGAGAAGAATCGTTGTCAAAAAGGCGGGGGGCAGGGTGGAGACGCTGGTCCGCCTAGCTGATGAGATTAGGGAGATGAGGAGGCAGAGGGCCCGTTAGGGTATTACCTTCTGTTCCTTCTCCCTCGTTTAAAAAACGGATCTGTGGTAATATCATTGTACTTCAAACCACCTCGTGGTAACACTGAATCCTCCTCCTTAAAACTGTTAAAAATAAAGCCAACGGTAATACCGATTGGAGCTCTTAAATAAGTTAGATGACTTAAATAGTCAACACGCTCCGGCGGAGGGCGGGGAATTGAGGAAACTGGGGACTGCTAGGAGGGTCTTCAGGGACAAGCTGGTAATAGTAGAGACCCTCCCGGGGACCCGGCCCCCCCGCATAGGCGACGCCCTATTGCTTGCCGACCACACGCCCGTGGGGAAGGTGGTTGACGTTATAGGGCCTGTTAACAGGCCCTTCGTGCTCCTGTTCCCCAACCCACGTTTTAGGCCCCGCGACCTCCTGGGAAAAGCCCTGTACCTGGCAGCACCCGGTAGAAAAGGACAGGGGCGTCGACGACATAGGGGCACGCCGAGGGGGCGGTTGAGGGGCAGGCATCGCAGGGGATAGTGCTATAGTTCCTCCGCCGGTCTTTCATGGTCCTTCCGGGGTGGTGGTATGGATACTCGTGGAGAGGATGGGATACCCTCCTTTACAGACTGTAGGCCCGAGAGCGTTACAGTAGACCAGTTCACGGGTGACGTCATTTGCAAGGACAATGGCTTGGTGATTGACCGCACTGTGAACATGGGTCCCGAGTGGAGGCACTTTCCAGACAGCCCAGTTGACCGTAGGAGAGCCGCTCCCGGTGGTCACTCAAAGCCCAACAACATGGGTACCCACATAACAGCTAAGGACGCCTACAGGTTCAGGGGGGAGGATAGGGACAAGTACTACCGCGCCCAGAGGCTGCGTCGGGCGAACATCCTAATAAGTTACGCCAGGAACCGTCAGAGGCTTTTGAAGTCGTACAACATGCTCCAACGGGAGGCCTCTAGGCTGGGCCTGCCCCGGAGGAGCGTGGACACTGCCTACAGGATCCTGGAGAAGGCGATAAGGCAGAAGCTGGGTCGGGGGGAGAGGATAAAGTACTATGTGGCAGCCTCCCTCTTCATAGCGGCCAGGATAGAGGGTATCGCCCTCTCCTTCGAGGAGGTTGTGAAGAAGCTGTTCCCCGACGAGAGAGACGGCTCGGGCCTTAACAGGCACAAGATATACGTTGCAGACGCTTACAGGAAACTAAGGGAGAGGGTAAAGGTGAAGAGGTACACCGTTATGCGTCCCATCGACTACGTCTCCAAGGCCGCCAATGAGCTGAAGCTCAGCTTCGCCACGGAGAGGCTAATGTACCGCCTCGCCCGCGCGGTTCAGGACATTAACAAGATCCATGGCAAGAACCCCAACGCGATAGCGGCGGCC
>JALTXS010000120.1 GCA_027048265.1 Desulfurococcales archaeon | reverse complement strand
CCTCGAAGGTCTCATAGGTCTCCAGGTCCATCAGCTGGAAGCTGTCCCCCATGTCCGCTATGACCTGGGCGGTGCGCTTGTCTATTATGGGCATCTCCACCCTCTGGTCAACGGGGGCCGTGAGGGTTTTCTTCGAGCCGCTGAATAGACCAATGGCTACCACGTGGGCCTTCGCGCTCCCATGCTTGCCCGTCTTGGCCCTGCTTATCTCGACCACCTTGCAGGGCTCCCCGTCAATCACGATAAAGTTGCCTGTCTTCACCTCGCCTAGCGTCACATAGGTCACGCTCACTCCAACTCACCCCATATACACGCTGTCGTGGAAACTATTGTGAGACAGGGCTATTTTTAACCCTACCCCCGGCTCCAAGCTAACGCTTAATAACCTTGCCCCCGACACTATCCATACTGGGGGCCCGTAGCCTAGCCAGGATAGGGCGCCGGCCTTCTAAGCACCTGCACCCCCTGCGCAGGCCCGAGGGTGGGAGAAGCCGGTGACCCGGGGTTCAAATCCCCGCGGGCCCGCCACACCCCTAGGGTCGAACTACTTTTACTCGGGGCACCAGACCCTCCTCTTTGCCCTCTCAATCAACATTCCCAGCCTAACAACCTTCCACCCCGGGGGAAGGCGACCTAATACAGCCACCCTACCCACCCTCTCTAGGACCACCCGATCCCCTGTGAGCACCGCGGCGTCCTCTTGCGACGAGGCCCTTTCTACCAGGGCCGTGTCGGCCCTCCTTGCCAGCAGCCCTTCAGCCGCATACCCATGCTCCTCGAGGGCTTCGAGGGACTCCCTCATAGCAACCGCGCTGTGGGGCACCTGGGCGTCCGCGACAAGTAGAACTCTGCCCGAAAAGCCCCCCTCTTTTAAGAGCCTCGCTGTAAGTGAGATTGCCATGCGTGCATGCTCGGGTCTTTTCCAGGAGCGCCCCTCGCCCCGGGCGTTATCCCTGAGCACCGCGTCGGTGCACTCGTAGAGAGGGTGGCCGCTGCTGGCCTCACGGACGAGGCTGACAGTATAGTAGAAGTCCACTATGAGGAGCGAGATCCCCCCGAAGCCCGTGAGCCTGCTCCTCACCGACTCGTTATAGGGGTCCTCGTGGACGCATCGCTTGAGAAGGGATGTCTCTGCTCTATCAAGCCTGTGGCGTGTGGCAACCAGTTGTGTGGAGGCGTCTCTGGGGTATCCCCTGTTGAGGAGATATTGGAGGTCGATGGCCGCCTCCACTAGCCGTGATGCTCCTCCAGGGTCTTCGCCAATAGCTCCTCTACCTCTCTCGGGTCTATCCCCCCGGTCGTTCTCCAGAAGGCGTGCGTGGGGCTTCCGCCGCCCTTGCCCGGCGCTATCTTTGAGAGGGCCTGGGCCACCTGGGTTGCGGGTGCCTTTTTAGCGGCCTCCCTTCCCGCGCTTATCTCAACCACGGTGGGCTTGCCGGGCTGTATCCTCACCACTATTAGCCGGGGGTCCCTCTCCACAGCCTTTTTCAGGACCTCGGTGGCGAGCTTGGAGTCGCCTATCTCATCAACGTAGACGGATAGGCGCAGACCCCCCGCATCGCGGGCGTTTTGCACCAGCTGGCTAATGAGGACCCCCTCGAGCTGGCGACGGTATCTGGAGAGTAGGGCCTTCTGCTTCTCCATCTCCTTGGCAAGGGACTCTGCCCTCCGGGGCACGTCCCTGGGGCCTCCGCCTAGGGCCTGGGAGGCCTGGCGGAGGGCCCTCTCGAGCTCGGCGGAGTACTGGGCCACCTGGGTTCCCGCCGTGTACTCGACCCGGTAGACCCCGTCCTGCAGCTTGGTTATGCCCGTTATCTTTATGCCCCCCACGTCACCCGTGTTGGCCACGTGGGTTCCGAAGCAGGCCTCGATGTCATGACCGGGTATCTCGACTATCCTTATACGGGCCTGCAGGGGGACGCCTCCCTGGTATATGGTGAACCCATACTTCTCCTCAGCCTTGTTCCTGTCCTCCTCCCTGACCAGCACGGGACGGCGGTCTAGGACTATGTTGTTCGCCAGCTCCTCGACCCGGGCCTGCTCCTCGGAGCTTATGGGCTTGTAGTGGGTTATGTCAAGCCTCCCCTTCTCGGGGGTCTTCTCCGCCCCCGCCTGCCACACGTGGGGGCCCAGGATCCTCCTAAGTGCGCCGAGCATGATATGCGTGGCGGTGTGGTGCCTCATTATCCTATAACGCCTCTCCCAGTCTATGGAGACCCTCACCCGGGCCCCCTCCACGAGGCCCTGGGGCTCCCTGTCCAGCACGTGCTCTATCACGCCATCGTGCATCCTAACGTCAACTATTCGTGCCCGCCCCCCATCCCAGGAGATCTCCCCCGTGTCGTGTATCTGCCCGCCCCCCGTGGGGTAGGCAACAGTCTGGTCCAGGACCACGCTCCTTCCCACAATCCTAAGCACCCTTGCCTCGGTCTCCCTGGCGTAGGGGTCCTCGTGGAATATCCTCCGGGTCTCGGGGAGCCCCTCTATCCACTCGGGCTTCTCCTCCCCCCCGGCGGGCTTGGGGGCCTGGCCCTCTCGGGCTATGAGGGCGTAGAAGTTAGGGGGAACCTCCACGCCCTCCACGCCCTGCTTGCGCGCCTCCTCCACAACCACCTCGGGGGGGAGGCCCAGCTCCTGGTATATCCTCACCAGTGTATCCAAGCTGGGGTTCCTTCGAAGCATCTTGACGGCCCTGGGGAGCTGTTCCTTTAAAAGCTGCCTGTACCTCTCCTCCTCAAGGCCTATGGCGTCAAGGATGTAGCCGCGGCGCTCC
>JALTXS010000119.1 GCA_027048265.1 Desulfurococcales archaeon | reverse complement strand
CTATCTTGTGCTTGCCGAACTGTACCTCCTCAATAAGGTTAGCCCGGAGCAACATGTCCAGGTAACGGGCCAGCATCTTCGAGTTCAGGTTGGTCTTGTACATCAGGTGGGTTTTCTTGATGCCACGGTCGCCCGCTGACATTATGGTATGGAGGATTTCATAGAGTATCTCGGTGTCAGACCTGTACTTGCGCTCCTCCTCTATTATGACTATGTCCTCGGCACTCATGCCCGTTCACCTGGCTGTGTTTTTTGTTTTAAATTAATTATATTTTTATAAATATAATAATATTATATTTTTTTACTATAACTCTCTTCCGAAGACGTTGGATATTTAAGCATTTTGAAACACACATCACTATGATGCCGGGGGTTTGTCTGCACCCCCTGCGAGTACAGGTTCCCTTATTTTGAAGGGGGGTGTTGTTTTTAAGGTTTCGGTGATTGTTTGGTTAGGGTCTTTGTTTAACTATACGTTGTTCGGCATAAAGTTCTTCTGGTAAGAAAAACTGATACCCGGTTAACCTCTTAAACACCCGATTAACGAATCTGTGGTTTTAAAAACTATTGAAAATTAAAAATCTATATGGTGATACTCTTTGAGCAAAGCCCTCCAGCAGGCCGAGTTCTTCCTCAAAAAAGCAATAGACTTCTTAGGGCTGGGTGAACAGGAATACCACCTTCTACGCCAGCCCGACCGTGTCATAGAGGTAAAAATACCCGTACGCATGAGGGACGGAAGCATAAGGGTCTTCACCGGGTGGAGAAGCCAGCATAACAACGCCCTAGGCCCCTACAAGGGGGGGATAAGGTACCACCCCGACGTCACCAAGGAGGAGGTAATAGCGCTATCCATGATAATGACGTGGAAGAACAGCCTCGCCGACCTCCCCTACGGTGGGGGCAAGGGAGGAGTCCGCGTCAACCCTAAGGAGCTGACCCCCGGGGAGCTCGAGCAGCTGAGCCGCAACTTCTTCCGAGCCATAGCACGAGTGGTGGGCCCCGATTTTGACATACCCGCACCCGATGTCTACACCAATCCCCAGACCATGGCCTGGTACTTCGACGAGTACAGCAAGGTCAACCAGGGAGAACAGCTGTTCGGAGTGGTGACGGGGAAGCCCAAGCGCCTGGGCGGGCTCGAGACGAGGATTATCTCAACAGGATACGGCACGGCGCTTTCGGCAAAGCTGGCTGCGGAGAAGCTCTGGGGGAGCCTAGAGGGAAAAACCGTCGCCGTCCAGGGCTTCGGCAATGTGGGCCAGTATGCGGCAAAGTACCTCGCAGAGTGGGGGGCACGTATAGTGGCTCTATCCGACAGCAGTGGGGGCATCTACGACTCCCGTGGCTTGGACGTCGAGCGGGCGCTTGAGATTAAGAGGGAGAAGCGAAAGGTGACCCTATACGAAGGCGCGGAGAGGATGATATCCAACGAGGAGCTCCTAGAGCTTGATGTGGACATACTGGTGCCCAGCGCCATAGAGGATGTTATAAACGAGGGCAACATGAAGAACATAAAAGCAAAGCTCATAGTCGAGGGCGCCAACGGGCCCGTCACCAATGCGGCTGAGGAGTATCTGAGCGGGAAAGACGTAGTCATAGTCCCCGACATGCTCGCCAACGCGGGGGGCGTTATAACCAGTCACATAGAGTGGGTCAACAACCGGATGGGTGGCTGGATAAAAGAGGAGGAGGCGCTACAGAGGCTCACCGAGAAGATGACCAGCGTCTTCAACAACACCTGGGAGTTCTGGGAGAAGGAGTCCCAGCGAAAAGTCCCCATGAGGATAGCTGCCTACGCCCTGGCCGTGAAGCGCGTCCTGGAGGCGATGCGGCTCCGGGGATGGATTTAGAACCCACCCCCAGTTTTGCCCCAAAACCTATCCCCTTTTACAGTTACAGTTACGCCCGTGCATTACGCGACGTATGGGTTCTTGGCATGGACAATAGGGTCCTCGCAAAGATGGGCAGATAATACTTATTAGGATGCTATTCGGGGAGAATTCGAAGCTGCTCCAGCACCCGTTCCCTTATCTTCTCAAGGGGCTCGGGCTCCCAGAGGAGCCTCCCTTTCTCAACCGCCTTCTCGAGGAGCGGCTTAGGAGCCTCACTGCCTCCCTGGCACCCCGTGGGTGCTGGTTGGCTCCAGGACGTTATTTGGTCTACGAGGCCTGGGCAGCGGTAAACCTGGCGGGCGCCAGGCAGCTTTCCCCTTTTGCTAAGAGGCCTCCATCCTTCCCCCCGGTCCACCTCGACGATATCCATGCTTATGTCAATGCTCGGGGGAAAGGCTATGCTCGTCCCCACTCCGAAGCCGTCTACTATGTCCCTGAGGTTCCTTATGGTCTCCTCATCCAGGCCCCCGCTTACGAATATCCTTACGTGGCGGTAGCCGTTGATGTCGAGGGCCCATCGGACCTCCTCCACTATTCTCCTCATGTTGCCCCTCCTGCTACTAGGCGTGTCCAGGCGGACGCCGTGGAGCCTCTCGCCCAGAAGTCTCGCTGCGCGGAGGGCCTCCTCCCGCTCGTCGTAGAAGGTGTCCACCAGAGCTATCCGGGGCACCTCAGGGGGCATGTGCTTGTCGAACAGCTCCCACGCCCTCTCCTGGTCTCCCACGGTTATTATGAAGGAATGGGGCATGGTGCCCCTGGGTGGGACGCCCAGGTATTTCTCGCTCAGCACGCCGCTCACGCCGTCCAGGCCCCCTATGAGGGCGGCCCTGTCTGCCATGGGCTGGAGCACGGGGTGTATGCTCCTCAGGCCGAAGAAGAGTACCTGGGTGT
>JALTXS010000118.1 GCA_027048265.1 Desulfurococcales archaeon | reverse complement strand
GGACCTCCTAGGGGCTGTGGAGGAGGAGGCCCGGGCCCGGGGGACGTGTGACGTTGTCCTAGCACTGCCAGCCCTGGGGGTGGAGCCTGTTGTGTACCTGTTCGCTTCGAGCTTGGATGAGATGCTCGTGCTGGTGGGGGACGCGGTGGTCTGAGGATAACTGTTATAACGTGGTGTCGCGGTAATTGTGGTTTGTTGGTTTGTCCGGGAACTGTCCGGTTTAACGTTTTCTCCTCCGAGTATATATTTTCATTCTGGGGCCAAGCTTGGAGACCGCCTAGTGGTATATGCGGTATTTTAACTATCGTTAAAGGCAGAGCATGTTACGGGGACCAGTGTCCCCGAGGGCCTGCCATGATTCCCCAGTTCCTCATAGTGTTCCGCGAGGGCTTCGAAGCGCTCCTGCTGGTGAGCATAGTTGCTGCCTACCTGGTCAAAACCGGCCGCAGGGGCCTAGTGAGGCACGCCTACGCCGGTGGCATAGCAGCGGTTGTCGCGAGCGTGCTTCTAGGGGTGGGCGTCTACAGTGTTTACACGAGCCTGCCCTTCTCCCCCACCCTCATGGAGGCTGTGGCAGCGTTCGTCGCGGTCCCCGTTCTCACGAGTGTGGTTGTGTGGATGGCGAGGGAGGGGAGGCACCTGAAGAAGAGGCTGGAGGAGAGGGTGGACCGTGCGCTGAGCCAGGGCGGGGGAGGGAGGCTGGCCCTGGTCCTGGGGGGCCTGGGCTTCGTGCTTGTCTTCCGGGAGGGCTTGGAGACGGTGCTGTTCCTCTTCCCCCTGACCCTCTCCCTTGGCGCCTACAGTACTCTCGTGGGGCTCCTGGGTGGCTTGGCGGCCGCGGGGCTGCTCGTCTATGCTATTAACAGGCTGAGCCTTAGACTTGACCTGAGGCGCTTCTTCCTCACGATGAGCATCCTGATAATATTCATAGCAAGCGGCATACTGGGCTACGGTGTCCACGAGGCCCTAGAGTACATTGAGGAGGACAGGGGCCTCGAGCTCGAGTGGGCCACGGCCAAGGTCTATGACCTGGGCATACCCAAGGACAGCCCCATGCACGAGAAGGGGATTATTGGAAGCGTTCTGGCGGTCCTCTTCGGGTACTCTACCGAGATGGAGCTTGCCCGATTCCTGGCCCAGTTTTCCTACCTGGCCCTGGGCATAGTGCTTGTGCTGAGGGCTTATGGGGTGGGGCCCTTCAAGAACAAGTAACATAATGCACATCCCGGGCTCCAAACAAGACATGTGGAAGACGGGGCGGGGCCCAGGGCGGGCTCCACCCCTCGGGCTAAAAAGCTAGTCCACTTGTTTATACTTCTCGACCTGGAGGTCCCTGAACCCGTGGCTGGTGTAGAACTCCTCGGCTATCTTGTTGTTCGCGGGGAATATTGCCGTGACTATCCCCGCTCCCCTCCTCCGGGCCTCGGTGACGAGCTTCTCGAAGAGCAGGGTCCCCAGGCGCCTTCTCCGGTAGAGGGGCTTGACGTAGAAGTCGGTTATCAGGGCCTTCTTGCGGGGCTTGTAGAACCTCCTGTCCGAGACCTCTGCTATTATTAGGCCCACGGTCTTGCCCTCGGCCCGGTCCTCGGCGACTAGGACGATGTGGTCAGGGCTGCCTATGACCTCCTCCGCGTAGCGGCGGGCCTCCTCCTCCAGGTTCTCCACGACCTTGAAGTTGGGGTCCAGCTCCTCGTTGAGGACCTTGAGCCTGGCAACCATCTCGGCTACGCTCTCCACGTCCTCCCCACGGGCCTCCCTTATCACAAGCTCGCTCACCCTGGGTCACCTCCGGCTCTCCCTCAGGTATATGCTGGTGTAGGGGCGGAAGCCCATCCTCCTGTAAAAACGCTCCGCCACATAGTTTATGGTGGGGAACTCCACCGCGAGGTACCATACGCCCCGGCCGCTCAGGTGGGAGGCGGCCTCCTCTATCAGCTTGGTGGCTATCCCCATGTTCCGGTGGGTGGGGAGAACGTAGAGCTCGCTGAGGACCCCCAGGCGCTTCACGTTGAGCATGGGGGCCTCCCTCACCTCGCCCTTCACGTAACCCACAACCCTCCCCTCGAAATCAGCGACGAAGACCACGAGGTCGCTCCTCTTCACATACTCCTCCGCCAGCCGCCGGGCCACCTCCTCCGCGTCCTCGGCGACGCTGTAGACGGGGTCGAACTCCTCGTTGAACCGGTAGAACCTGAGGATGAGGCCCGAGAGCTCCTCCACGTCCCTCTCCAGGGGCCTCCTCACATGTATGGCGGGCTCGTACACGGCTACCAGCCTCCAGCATTTAACCGCCCCCGGGGGCGGTGGGTGTAATATTCTCGCCACGTGGGTTAAACAACCCTTCCCCACCCCGCTACTCGTAGTCCTCCTCAGGCGGGGGTATGAGGCCCCTCTCCCACAGGAGCCCGTGCTTCTCCCTGGCGAGGGATATTATGCGGCGCGCCCTCTCAAGCTCCTCCTCATAAGTGGTGGTCCTCCTCGCCACCCCCTGCTCCACCGCCTTGACCGCGACCGCCGCCGCGACCCGGGGGTACAGGTCCCACTCCTCCATGCTGGGTATGATATAGTCCTCTCTAAGCCCCCTCTCCTCCGCGTACCTCGCCACCTCCACCGCTGCTGCTATGGTCATCTCGTCGGTCACCTTCCTCGACCTCACGTCGAGGACTCCGCGGAACACTGCGGGGAAGATGAGGCTGTTGTTCACCTGGTTGGGCAAGTCCGAGCGCCCCGTCGCGACAATGCGGGCCCCCGCCTCCCTTGCCTCCCAGGGCCATATCTCGGGCACGGGGTTGG
>JALTXS010000117.1 GCA_027048265.1 Desulfurococcales archaeon | reverse complement strand
GCCACCCAGGCCTTCGCCGCCTACCATAGCAGCAGGGCCTGGAGCCTACTCGAGTACTTCTACATCGGAGACCTCGGCGCTACCATAACACTGGCCTCGAGCAACACCCAGGGCTCGGGATATACGATCCCTGCTTCAACGAGCAACAACTTTACCACAACGGTGCCCAGCATGAGCCAAGAGACCCAGAAGCCAAACACGATCGTACAGGTACCACCACCTCCTCCACCGCAGATTCCCCAACAGGCCTACTATGGATACGACTACGATGACGATGACTACGAGGAATACGATGACAATGGTTATGGGAAAACTGTGCTAGACCTCAAATACTACACTGACGACGAATGGGACGATGATGATGAAGAGTGGTGGGATGACGACTAGCCAACAGGTTACAACCCAGCCCATTTGAGGAAAGGGGGGATTTGTTTAAAAAACCCGGTAAATACCATTCTGGCGGGGTGCTCTAGCCTTTACCCATTATAAGCTCTTCCAAGAGAGGGCGTATCTCGGTTATCATGATGATGCCCTGGTGTCCCTTCTCAAGGGTTCCCTCGGGGTCGTATATTGCCAAGACGCCCGTCCAGTCGTGGACCATGTCGTCGGGGCCCCGGTCGTTCTCCTCGAGGTAGGGGCTGGGCCACCCAAGGGTCCCGGCGGGCCTCCAGTCTAGGTTGTCGAGATAGACCATGAGGTCGGGGGCGTCGCCGTTAACCTCGGGGTAGACCTCGTGGGGGCGGTGTACTATGTTCTTCCAAGTCTCACCATTGGGCCCTTTTATCGATAGCAGCTCGCCTCGGAGCTGCTCCACCACGTCCTCGTAGTCCCGGGGCTCCACCGTGCCCTGGGGTTCCCGTCCTTTGAGGTTTATGAAGACCCTGCTATAGTAGCCTCCCCATGCCCATGCCTGGGTCTTGCCCCAGTCCACCATCTCGGGCTCCAGGTCAGCTCCGGGCTTGCTGGGCTCTTTCTTGAGGGCTAGGTACCCTTTCTCTATGAGCCACTGGTTGAGGGCGAAGGCCCCCTTCATGGCCTTGGCGCCGTGGTCTGAGACGACCACGATTATGGCGTCGGGGGGTATTTTCTCCCTTATCCTTTCGAAGCCCATTGCTAGGAGCTGGTAGAACTCGGGGATGACCCTGCTGTACCTCTCGTGCCACTCGTATCGGGGGTGGTTCTTGTCATAGTACCTCCAGAAAGCGTGGTGAACCCGGTCCACGCCTATCTCCATGTAGACCATGAAGTCCCACTTCTTTGAGGCGGCAAGGTGCTCCACGACCCGGAGGTGCTGCTGGGTCATGTGGAACAACTCTCGCGCCACCGCGTCCTTGTCGTGGCTCCTGTATACTATGTCGAAAACCATGGGGCCGAACCGGGACTCTATCTCCCTCTTGAGCCAAGGAGGGAAGGTGTAGGGCTTCTCGGGACCAGGGGTGGTGAAGTCGGTGACAAGCCACCCATGCACAGGCTTGGGCGGGTACGTGGGGGGGACGCCGAAGACACCCACCCTCAGCCCCCTCTTGCCAAGGTCCTCCCACAGGGTAGGGTACCGTACGTGCCTCGAGTTAACAATATATGTCCCGAACTCCCCGGGCCTCCGATGGCGGAACCCATATATCCCCAGCTCCCCGGGGGTCCTGCCCGTGAACATGACCATCCACGCTGGCACCGTGATTGGGGGATAGGAGGACCTCATGTCAAACCTGAGGGACTCGTCCACAATCTCTCCAATAACCCCCAGGTCAACCCCATCCCGCTCATAGATTATGCGGGGAGGAGCCGAGTCCAAACCCAGCACGAACACCCTCCTAGCCATCCAGATCACCCCACATGGAAAGAGTGAAGCGTTTAACCCGACTACAAACGTGATAGCGGGCTGTAGGCCCGCCCAGCACAAACCGAGCCCACATGGGGCCTGGAAAACCTTTACTAATCACTGGAACAACCCCCCAGGCGTTGCTCTAAAACCCCCAGCACGGCATCGAGAACCCTGTCCACACATGTCCCATCTAGGGGGCACTCTGCAACAGCCACACTATCCTTGCCCCCCGCGCTTGGTGCCAGACCCCTTAAGACGCTCACCAGCCAGGCCCCCACAGGGAGACGGGGTGAACGAGTGTACACGTAGGCCCTCCCCAAGGGAGGCACCCGGTCCACCAGTACTATGACGTCCAGGCCCCTTCCAGAGGCCAGGGCTCGTCCCACGCTCGATGTGATGTATGCGCTGGACTCCCTGACCCAAACCCCCACTCTCCCCCGCCTGCAGTTCAGGATAACCCTAGGCTCTTCTCTGACAGCTTCCTCAACCGCCCTTTCCACTGTTGAGGCCCTCCGCAGTAGAATCCCGTCCTCCAGGAGCTCCCCCAGGTCACCCCGGGCTAGCCTTAGGGTGTACTCCTCCACACAGGCCCTGTCGAGGGTCTTGTAACAGGAGTCCAGGAGATGTGATAACCTAAGTGCTTCTTCAAGGGACAGGCGCGAGGGCCTCAAGAGCCCCTCGAGCACCCTCCTAAGGTCACCCTTCAACGCCCTGTGACCCAAGTCCCCTAAGACGCCCAAGGCCACCAGGGCACTCCCCATAGGGTCACCGGGGTCTCCTAGGACGTGCCTGTAGAGCACCCAGGTGGTGGAGGGGCTCTCCCCCTCTCCCCCGAACCCGCCAGCGGCGGGGTTGCACCACCACCTAAGCCACATGGGGTACTCTGTACGGTGGTGATCGACCACGTGGAGCCTCTCGCCATCCATGCCCCGTGGAGGCTGGGGAGGCCACTTTATACCATAGTCTAGCACCAGGAGCCGAGCCTCCTGCCTTTC
>JALTXS010000116.1 GCA_027048265.1 Desulfurococcales archaeon | reverse complement strand
CCCGCCCAGGTGGCGAGCTGGCTGGACCTCCCCTACGTCTATTACGTTGACCGGGTCGAGGAGGTCAACCGGGAGGAGAAGTACGCTGTTGTGAGGAGGAAGCTAGAGGACCGCTACGAGTGGGTCAGGGTAGAGCTCCCAGCGGTTATAGCCGCGGCTCTCAAGAGCCAGGTGCCCCGGCCCGTGAGGCTCTCGGAGAAGCTGCGCTTCCATCGCGAGAAGCCCCTCCAGACCCTGACCAACAAGGACCTGGGCCTAGACCCCCGGTGCGTGGGCCTCAGGGGGAGCCCCACAATAGTCGCCAAGGTCACGTGGATGCCCGAGGTCCCCCGTAAGAGGCAGGTCTTCAAGGGCGACGCCCGGGAGGCGGCCCGGTGGCTGGTCAAGAAGCTCGCGGAGGAGGGCATACTCGTTAGGGAGAATGGGAGGTGGAGGGTGAGGGTCGCATGAGCGCCCAAGCCGCACAGCAGGCCCCCGCCCCGGGAGCCGAGAGCGGGGAGATGCCCGCCATCCTGCGCATAAGGCTCTCCAAGAAGGTGGACTGTGAGAAACAGTGCCCCGAGTGGGAGTGCCTCCAGCCCAGCCAGTTTGACAAGGTCTGGGTGGTGGGGGAGCTGGAGGAGGGGCGTGTCAGCGAGCCCAGCCTCCAGATGCTCACCCCGGGCCTCGAGCTCGCTAGGAAGCTCTACACCAGCCTGGAGGCGGTGCTCATAGGGGGCGACCGGGAGGCCCTTGAGAAGGCGGCGCGGGAGATGATATACCATGGTGCTGAGAGGGTCCACATCATACACAGCGAGGCCCTTCGCGAGTACATGGCCGAGGTCTACGCTAGGGTCCTCGCAGCCTACGCGCACAAGCACCGGCCGGATGTCATGCTCTTCCCCGCCACCATGAGGGGCAGGGAGCTCGCCCCCTACGTGGCAAACACCCTGCGGGCGGGGATAACAGCGGACTGTATAAGGTTCGACGTGGACGAGAAGACTGGCGACGTGGACATGATACGCCCTCCTTTCGCCGCCATCATGCTCGCCTACATCAAGACCCCTACCAGGAGGCCCCAGATAGGCACGGCCCGCCCCAACGTCTTCCCCAAGCCGCCCAGGGACGAGACCCGTGAGGGCGAGCTGGTATGGGCCAGGGCTGAGGACTACGGCGTGCCCCGGCCCCGCAGCCGGGTGCTGAGGGTCGAGAAGATAGAGAAGAAGGAAATCCCCATAGAGAAGGCCGAGGTGATAGTCAGCGGGGGCAAGGGCGTGGGGACCCACGAGGGCTTCCAGATGCTGGAGAAGCTAGCGGAGCTCCTCGGCGGCGTGGTCGGGGGGAGCAGGAAGGCAGTCGACATGGGTCTAGTGCCCTACGAACGCCAGGTGGGGCAGACGGGCAAGACGGTGAGGGCCCGCCTCTACATAGCCGTGGGCATCAGCGGCGCCGCCCAGCACACCGTGGGGATAAGGGAGTGTGGCACGGTGGTGGCGATTAACAAGGACCCCGAGGCCCCCATCTTCCAGCATGCCGACTATGGCGTGGTGGCTGACTGGAAGGAGGTCGTCACCGAGCTGATAAGGATACTGGAGACCGGGGAGGAGGTCTAGTCCTCCCCGCTTTTTGCCTCGTTCATCACACCGGGGCGGTTTAACCCACCAGCATTCTGCCTTTTCACATCGTATTCTCTGCACCGTGACTGGGGACCCCCTTTTGGGTTTGCGGGGGTCGTTGTCTTGTTTTGTATTTTTTGTACGGGTTCTTGTCATGTGACTATACCATATCTATTTATAGATGATAAATTATATAATTATAATGATAAAAGGTGGCCTGCACCGGGGGTGAGGAACAATGACCACGGCCTTCCGCATCGAGAGGGTCAAGAGCGGCATACCCGGGCTGGACGAGCTGTTGAACGGGGGCATCCCCAGGAGGAACATTGTGCTCCTCAGCGGGGGCCCGGGCACTGGTAAGACCATTTTCGGCCAACAGTACCTCTACAACGGGCTCAAGATGGGGGAGCACGGCGTCCTGGTGGCGCTGGAGGAGCACCCGGTGCAGGTCCGGAGGAACATGGCGGCCTTCGGATGGGACGTGAGGCCCTACGAGGAGGCGGGCGAGTTCGCCATAGTGGACGCCTTCACGGGAGGCTACGGTGAGAGCGCCAAGCGGGAGCGATACGTGGTCAGGAGCATCGACGATGTGGCGGAGCTGCTGGAGGTCATCAAGGAGGCGATAAGGGACGTGGGGGCCCAGAGGGTGGTGATAGACTCGGTCTCCACGCTCTACCTTGCCAAACCCGCTGTGGCGCGGAGCATCCTGATGAACCTCAAACGCGTGCTCGCTGGCCTGGGCACCACTGCGCTACTGGTCTCGCAGGTCAGCGTGACGGAGAGGGGCTTCGGCGGCCCCGGGGTAGAGCACGCGGTGGACGGGATAATAAGGCTGGACAT
The DNA here is from genome assembly GCA_027048265.1 of Desulfurococcales archaeon. GTDB lineage: Archaea > Thermoproteota > Thermoprotei_A > Sulfolobales > Fervidicoccaceae > JALTXS01. Next base: position 384 of record JALTXS010000116.1, on the reverse strand, counting down.
GGACGAGGTCGAGGGAGAGCTGGTGCGTAGCCTGATAGTGTGGAAGATGAGGGGCACCCGCCATGACATGAGGAGGCACCCCTTCGAGATAACCGACCGGGGCATCATAGTGTACCCGGACAAGGTCCTCCGCATAAGGAGAGGGCAGGTCTCCCTAGAGTAGCCCTAATCTTGGCCCACGTGCCCCACGCCGCCTTATATGAGAATATGCATGGAGGTGATAAGACGTGACCCTCGTCCCCCTCAAGCCCATGGGAAAGGATGAGATAAGGAAGCTCGAGCTCGCACTCATACTGGGAAGCATGTTCCGCAAAGAGGTCATAGACCAGGTCCTCAGCAGCACAGACAAGGTGACGTGGCTGGACAGCCTCATAGTAGCCGCGG
>JALTXS010000115.1 GCA_027048265.1 Desulfurococcales archaeon | reverse complement strand
GGACAAGCCCCAGTCTGGCGAAGATTAGGCGCGTCCCAGTATCTCCTAAGGGTTGTAGTTCTTCCTTCACTGCCTTGGTCAGCGTCGCCAAGAATCCTTTCCCTGGAGGGGTGTCCTCGCTAACCTCCTCCTCACCCCTATCCCCATAGACACCTGTGCCCTCAGCCTGTACCAAGAGGCGCGGGGGAGTACTCCTCAGACTATCAGCGAGCCTCCTTGCCAGGCCTACCCTGCTTTCCCATATTCGTCTCTTCTTCCCGGGCGTCCAGGGACCGGTTATCCTCTCCCCCGCTAGGTTAACAAGGTCATAGCCCTCCTCCAGAAGGTCTCTAGGGAGGACTAGCGGCTCCCCCGTATGGGGCCTCCACCTAACCAGCTCTACCCTCCCCCTCCACTTGGGCCGCTCTTCGAGTACGACTCGGGGGTCCCTGCGCGTCACGACGACTATCCCAGTATAGAGGCCCGAGTCCAGGAGCATCTCCACAAGGTGGCTTCCTATGAAGCCCGTAGCCCCCAGCACAATTATGTTCAAGAGGACCTACCTCAGCAAGAGTATGGCGAGAGTGAGCACGGCCAGGAGGGCCAGAAACCCATACGCCAGCACATCACCCCTCCTCATAGGGGGGAGGCGGGAGACCTTCACACGGATCTCATAACCCTTGATACCAGCGTCTAGGGACCCCCCGTCCCTGCCCACGGGGGCCTTCTCCTTGACCCAAGCGGGGGCGGGGACACCGCACTCGACAAGCTCTTCACTAACGCATCTTGCGTCTCTTAGAACCTCCTCCAGAACTCCCCGATAGCGCCTCAGCCCACGGAAGCGAGGGGTTTCGATTAGGCTGAATAACTCCCCTTCACAGCACTTGAGGCGATCCACGAGGGGAGTGAGACGAGGTGACTCCAGCACTCTCCTCAGAATATCCTCTGGTGGGACCCCTCTCCTATCAGCTTCCTCTCTCATGACTAGTAACTCCGATTCAAGGGACACCAAGAGGCCGTCAAGGCTACGGGAAAGTTGAAGGGCCGCCTCGAGCCTCTCTACATGTGCTTCGATACTGTCGTTCTGATTAGGAGCTGGGTTCACCGAGGGTCCCTCGGACACTTGTCACCATTTCCTAGTTCTGGGGCAGGGGGCCTGTTATCGTTTTTGCAGCTCCAGCAATGGGCTACTAAGAAGGAATGGAGAGAACCTGTATTCATGTTATGTAGAAGGAGGAGAGCAGGAGCACCCCGCCTAGGTGCTTTAAAAACAGGTTATTACTCTGCAAGCTTGTAGAGGGCAAGTAGCCACAGCTTGCCCTCGGGTGAGGGGAAGTTCTCCAGGTTGGGTCCGTAGATCTTTTTGAGGGTCTCCAGCAGGTTCTCGGCGAAGGCCTTTGAGATCTTTGGAGGCTTCACCATTAGTCCCTTTTCTGCATAGATCTCCACCATGTCAACAACATCCACGACACCGTCATTGTTCTTGTCAAAAGCGCTGGTATCTGGGGTTACTGGGGCTCCCTCGAGCAGATCTTGTATGGGGGCCTCCAGTACAGCCCTCTTCACGTCCTCGGGGGCCTTCTCACCCACCTGGACTATTACGACCACGGCTTCACCAACTTCTTTGACAGTCTTTATGGTTTCCTGTAGCTTCTCTATTTGCTCCTGTTCCAGTGGGGCAGCGTAGGGGGTGCCTGCAGTTACTTCGACAGAGTTGTTCCCGCTGAAGGCCAGAAGGAATGCCATTATTGCTATTGCAGTGGTCAGCAGGATTGCCAAGTTGTTTATCTCCCTGTTGCCTCTTATCAAGAGGGCCATGAGCGTCACCCTGGTTTAGAACATATATTTTGCGATGACTTACGTCAATATTGTATAGGTGAGCCATATATAAAGAATACTATTGGGTTTTTAAGGTTTTATCCTAAACGGAACCCGATTATACACATAATGACTATTTTAAGGTCGAACAACGTGTTCCCAAAAGTACTTACAAATCCAACACACTACAACACGCTCCACATGGAGTCCATGGTAATCCCCTCCACACCACCTGCAAAGCGGGCGGTATGGTGACAAAGTAATAAAAAGGAACCACTGAAGAGAGAGGTCTGGTGGAATGCATGGATTACGAGAGAGTTACGGGGAAGAGGTACCGGGTCCTCCATCCCCGTCCCGCCTACGTTTTGATCGTGGGTGAGTGGGGTGGGGATGACAGGGGCATTATGGCAGCGAGCTGGGTTATGCCCCTGAGCGAGGAGCCTGAGCGCCTCTTGGTGGCATGGGATAAGGAGACCCACAGCCTGAGCGTCTTGCGCAAGATCGGGGTCTTCACGGTTAACGTCGTGGGCCCCGAGCTCGTGGACCTCGTGTGGAGAGTGGGTAGCGTGAGTGGTTGGAAGGTTGACAAGTTTAGAGAGTACGGGATAGAGGTGGAGAGAGCGCGTAGCAACGGGGGCATGGTACTCAAGGGGGCCCTGGGATGGGTGGAGGCGCGTGTTTACAGGATAATTGAAGACTTGGCTGAGGACGTTGACCTCGTCGTGGCGGATGTGGTAGACGCTTATGCTAGGAAGGATCTCTACGACACCCGCTACGGGTGGAGGGCTGCGAAGGCCGGTATACTCCTCCACGCATCGGGGCGGGCCTTCTTCACCCCTGGTCGCATGGTCTTCGCAGAGAAATGAAGCCCCTCCTATAGAAAAGAGGCCCCTACAAAACGCCTCACCATGGGACGGGGTGTGGATTGGCCAGGGTACTTGTTGCTGTCAGCTCCATAGGCTATGGACACGTTGCTAGGAGTAGGGCTCTTGCCAGGCTCCTCCAGAACCGGGGCCACTCGGTGGAAATCCTTGCACCTCCACC
>JALTXS010000114.1 GCA_027048265.1 Desulfurococcales archaeon | reverse complement strand
TATGAGGCCTAATGCCACTCCTGGCATTGAATATACGAGCGATGCTCCTAGGATGGTTTTTAGTAGTGCTCTTCGCCCAATCCTCAAAACTGGCACCTTCAAGCCCTAAGCTCATATCCTTGGTTTTTCAATATTATTACATACAGGAGTCCAAAATAATGGCTCCTAGAAATAGCAAAATGCCAAACGCCATGTTGCAAACATATTGAAAGCAGGTTGATGAAGGCATATGCCCCATCCCAGTACACCAACGAACTGGTCTGACATGCTAAAAGAGTCTTTAAGACAAGTTTTGCGAAAGCAAAGAGAGAAAGGTGAAGGGGACGTAAGTACACTGCTTGGAGAAGCCCCTGAACCCCTGTATATGTGCAAAGATAACACTCCTCGCAGGATAACCCGTTTTCTAAAAATCGCTATCAACATGCTTCCCCTGCTACCGCTAATGATAGCAGCTGCTGGTTATGAGAGAGGGGTGTTTTTCACGCTGTCGATAATCATCGCCGTTGCCGCTTTTTTGGTGAGCCCTTTTCTAATTGAAGAGGAACCTGAGAGAACGGCCCGTTCGATTGCCTCTTCATTAACTCGGCAGGGCGTTGACTTAGAGTGGGGGTGTTATGACGGCAAGCTTGTCTTCATTGGTTTTTCTCGAGAAGGCTACACAATTGCTGCCTTCAGGAACCTTATGGGGATCAGATACACGTTTGTCCTTGTAAAGGGAACGGGCGTATTACTCCCCACAGGAAAAAACAGGGAACCGGGGTACCGTGTTCTGAGCAAGTATTTTGAAAAGATAATAGAGGGAAGGGGAGAGCCTGGGCTTTCATTTCTATCGGTAAAAATGCTTCTTGGAAATGCTGAGGTTGTGCTCCCCTACAGACAAAATCCTCGCATAATGACGCTCTTCCGAGGACGCACACTGTTACTGACTATACCTTTGTCCGAGATCGAAAGCTTCTTGGAAGATAATGCTAAAATACTTCCCAAGTTATACGAGTCGCCTAGGCTAGAAGGGTGATTTATGTTGATAACAATAGCTGAGGGCTCGCGCGAAGCACTAACGGTGAGGACCAGCAAGGTAAAGGATCTTTTCGAGAGAATGGGCGTTGTTGCACCTGACAGGATTTTTCTTAGGAACCTACCTGTAGAGCATCCTACGAGCGCTTTCAACCCTGGCCTTTCCTTTGACGACTCTAGTGGGTGTCTAACGGTATATCCACGGATTGTACTAGGCTATTACATGTACGTGAGCAGCATTGCCGCCTTCCGCCTGTGCCTTGACGACATAGAGGCGAAAAGGGTGAGCATAGGTCGTTTCATGGCCGATGTCATCCTCTCCCCTGACAACAGGTACGATATATGGGGTGCTGAGGACCCACGTGTCTATGTAATAGATGGTATACCTCACATGACGTACACTGGTAGGTCAATAAACTATTTCGAGCCACGGGAATGGAGATACCGGACAAGACCCGTCACCGCAGCCAAGCTCGGGGATGAGTGGGTTAAGCTAGCTGTCCATACCCCCAGTCATGATGTTTTTGGAGGAGTTATTAGTGATAAGAACGCCTTTCTATATCCTCTTAGAAACTACAGTGTGTCAGGCAAAATGGTGCTCTTTCACAGGATTCACAACAAAAAAGAAGAGTTCCTCCTACTGGTCAGCGAGCATGGGCCACTTGACTACAGCAGCCCGGAGGGCCCCAGAGAATACGCTATAGAGAAAAGCTGGCTCATTGACCTTAAAGCAAATTGGGAATCAAAACTTGGGTGGGCAGCACCCCCCATACACCTCGGAGGCGATAGGGTACTGGTACTAGCCCACTCAGTCGATCACGGGGGTGTTGTATATAGGGTTATTGCAATAGAGCTTGAACTTGGAAGCAAGGGACCCAGAGTCACTGCAGTGACGCCGACCTACATAATGGAGCCCAGTGAACCCTTTGAGAAAATCGGGGACAGGCCACACGTGGTATTCCCCTGCGGGTTAGTTAAGGTTGATGACCACCTCTTAGTATCATACGGGGCCGCGGACCTCTATGTAGGTATAGCTAGGATTGAGTTCAGCCAGCTCCTGGAGGAGTTGGATAGAGGCCGTCTAGAGTAGGATGTTTATCTCAATGCCACACTCTCAGCTAGTTCTAGGAACACTCTGGAAACCTTTTCCTCCCCGTGTTCAAGGGCCCACTCTCGAGCCATCCGAGATACCCGGGCTCGCACCCCGGGATCGTCCAAGAGGGAGAGTTTTCTTATCAGATCGAACACGTCGCCCGGCCTATATTTTACAACGGGTCCTATACCCCTGTGATCAATAGGTATTGTCTCAAAGTATCTCGTATCTGGCACTAGTGTTGGGGTACCCGAGTACAATATTTGGGCTAGCGTGCTAGAGACCACCACGCCTGTCGACTCTCCCTTGGGGAGTAGATGCACGTCACTAGCCATTACGTAAGAGTATATCTTCTCCAAGGGGGGTCTTTGTCTCCACTCTATAATCCATGGTTCCCTGAAGGGTGTTGGCCCGTTGCTTCTTATTATCCAGTATTTGAACCTCTTCTTCTCCGCCATCTCCCTCAGCGCGAATATGTAGTCTGCGTACTCCTGCAGGGGCTGCCTTCCATAGGATATGTACAGGGTCTCTTCACTGCTTACTTCGGGGGGTTTCTCCGGCGTTATTGATGTTAGGTCGGGGGTGAGATAGGGATATGGTATTTCTTTTATTTTCGAATGTATTGTGTCATCGAAGACGCCGAAAAGCTCCTGTCGATACCTTTTGTCAAAGACTACTATGGAGTCCCACTTGACCCTCTTAACTATGGGAACTACTTCTCTTATAGTAGCGTTGTGCACGACGGCTATCAGTG
>JALTXS010000113.1 GCA_027048265.1 Desulfurococcales archaeon | reverse complement strand
AGCTTCGTCCTCTGCTCCCCGGGTGCCCAGCCCCGTATCAGTGCTATCAGCAGGGCCGCGAGGCTGGCGGCGTATATCAGGTAGAGGAGGGCGTTCCAGGCTATCCTGGACTTGGGGTTGAAGCCCAAGTAGAACCACGCAGCCTTGCCCGGGTGGAGGACATCGCTGAATACAAGGAGTATACCTGGAACCAGCACAGCCATTGCAGTCCATGCGGTTCTCTTGAGCCTATCCGCCGCGTGGGGGTCTCTCAGTATGTAGGACTGTATTATGGCCGAGTCGATGATGCCCCCCGACATTATTGCGAAGAACACGTAGCCAACCACCATAACGCCCCAGGGTAGCAGCATCTGCTCCGAGACGGTCTCTGGGGGACTCCTGTACTTGTATACTCCCACAACCATCAGTGCGAGCAACATTAGGGAAACGGCCGTTATGAGCACATTCCTGCCTCTGAATAGATATGAAACATGGGACACGCGGGTCACCTCCTCTTCTCCGGGAGTATGAATAGCAACTTGGGCTTGGTCCCATAGGTGGGTAGGAGGCTCACGGCCTTACCGCCCTCCACGATACTCCTCACACGCTCGTCCTCCATGGTACCGAAAATTCGTGCGCCGAAAGCACAGGCCTCCACACAGGCGGGCGTCCACATACCCCCTCCCGCCTCATCCGCCCTATGGGCACAGAAGTTGCACTTGTCGGGGAACCCGGGTCTCAGACCATACTTGTTGGGGGGCTCGCCGTTTAGCTCTCCCCGGTACAGTGTCCTCACCCCATAGGGGCATGCAACTATACACGCCCGGCAGCCAACACACTTGTCCGTGTCTAGTCTCACCACGCCCCTTTCGTCGGTGAAGGTGGCTCCCGTGGGGCAGGCTATCTCACAGGGGGCGTTCTCACAGTGCATACACTGTATGAACACAGGTGTCCCCGAGGGCACCCCAGCGTCCTCGGAGAGGTACACGGGCTTGGTTCTGGCGTAGAGGAGGGAGTTCTCGGGTAGCTTCACATCCTCACCGTTCTGGCGGGCCACGTTCTCCCTGAGGCAGGCGATGGAGCAGGCCATGCATCCGACGCATGAGTTCATGTCTATTATCATGAGGACCTTAGATGACTTGGCCTCCGACATGCCTTTCTCACCCCTCGAGTCTCTCTATCCTTACTATGACGTCGCACTGCATGGAGCGTCCCCCCTCCTCGGGGACCATGTCCTCCAGCTTCATCAGCATGTTAGTGTTAATCCCCAGCCCGCCTCCCTGCGCGAAGAGCCTCGTCCTAAGTAGTCCTTTAGGGGTCTCAATATTCACCTTTCTGCTAGCGGGCCCTGCGTTGGTCCCGTGGGGCGCTAGCACTACAGTGGGGTGGACGCCCCTTGATAGCCTCGCCCGGGCCTTTAGGGTACCGCCGGGACCCACTATCTTGACGAGGTCCCCATCCCTGATTCCGAGCCTAAGCGCCCTCTCTTCATTAATGACCACGCCGTCGAGCCTGTCCCAGGCAAGAGAGTCGTTTACTAGCCTCGAGAACCTTACCCACATGTTGGTGGCGGTCATGCGGTGGAATATGTCCACTGCAACGAACTCGTCTTCCCCCAGGCTGTCCTTGGCTGCCATCCACGCAGGCTCTATCCATATGGGCAGGGGGTTGAGGAGGCTCTTCTTACCCACCATGGCGCGGTACTCCTGGAGACCCCTTACGCTGATGAGCTCTATCTCCCCCGTCACGTTAGCGTGTCCCTTCCCCTTGAGGGGGTGGTAGAGGGGCTGGTCGTAGACCATGTAGACACCATATTTGGCCAGCGTGTTGTAGTCTATGCCCAGTTTCTCGGCCTGCATCCTCCATATGGACTCTGCGTCGGCTAGCCTCTCGTACTTGCTTGCGTTGGCGGGGTCGAGCCTCTTGCCCAGCTCCGCGGCCACCCACCACCCGGGCCTCGCGTCAACTCCGGGTGGTGGGTCTACTGCTTTCTCCACGACGAATATCTGGGACCGGCCGGTCTTGGCCACGTAGTTGAGGGTGGGGGAGGTTTCCTCGAAGAACATGGTCAGGGGCAGGATCATGTCCGCGTAGAGGGTGGTCTCGTTCAGCGTGTTATCCATCACAATTACGTGGTCGAGCTTCTCCAGCGCCTTTATCACGTCGGCGCTCCCCTGCAGGTGGCCCACCAGGTTCTGATTGATTATCAAGGCCACCTTGTAGGGGTGGGGTTTTTCCTCGAGTATGGATTTTATGGCTAGCATGCTGTAGCACTTCTTGTGTATGAGCTTGTAGCCCTGCTTCTCCCAGTACTTGTACAGGGGCTCGCCTTGGGCTCCTTGTCCCTTTATGCCCAGGAGGTCGAGGGGGTTCTTTATCTTGGGCTTCCGGGGCCACGCTATACCGCCCTTGGCTCCGAAGGCACCCAGGAGAGCGTCTATTATGAAGCGTACTCTGAACATCATCCCCTCGTTCAGGTACCTTGTTCCCTTGTACCCGTGGTCTATGAAGGCCTGGGGCGCATAGGAGTATAGGTCCCGGGCGAGCCTCTCTATTTCTTCCGCGGGCACTCCGGTTATCTCCTCAGCCCACTTGGGGGTGTACTGCTCGACAGCATACCACAGCATGCGTAGTACCGTCTTCACGGGAATGTCCTCGACCTCACCCTCCCACATGAGGGCGGGGCTTTTCGCCTCCGTCTTGGGCTTTACCCTACCGTCTGCCTCGTCGAGTACAGCGTATGTTTTCTTGCCCTTCATCTGGGGGTTGTCGTAGAGGCCCAGGGGCTCCAGTGTGTCGGTTCGCACCAGCATGGGGGCGTTGGTGTACCTAGCAACGTAATCCCTGTCGTAGAGGCCGTCGCGGAGCATGACATGGAGCAAT
>JALTXS010000112.1 GCA_027048265.1 Desulfurococcales archaeon | reverse complement strand
CTCCCCAGCCTAACCGTTGCTTTGCTGGGGAGCACCTCCTCGCCGCCGCCTGCTCTCCTCACAACGTAGCGTGCGGGCTCCCCGGGTTGGCCGCCGGCGAGGCCATAGGGGCGGGTGAGCACGCGCTCTCCCGTAATGGTTACTACAACCCCGTCCACCAGGGCGCGGAAGGCCCTGACGAGCCCCAGGCCCCCCCGATAGGTTCCGGGCCCCTCGCTGTCGGGTCGGAGGGAGTATCGGGTGAAGAGAATGGGGTACTCCTTCTCCAGCACCTCTATGGGGGTGTTGAGCGTATTGGTCATGTTAGTGTGTATCCCATCAACGCCATCCATGCCCGGCCTCGCCCCGCTTCCTCCCCCAATGGTCTCGTAGAAGGCCCAAGACCGGCCCTCGTGGACACCGCCCACGGTGAGGTTGTTCATGCTCCCCGTGGAGGCGGCGGGAACCCTCCCCGGAAGTATGTCGGCAAGCGCCCTCAGCACCACGTCGGCTATCCTCTGGCTCGTCTCAGTATTGCCCGCCGAGACCGGGGCGGGCCTACGGGGGTTAACCAGGGTCCCCTGGGGGGCCTCTATCCTGACCAGCCTCTCGAACCCGTGGTTCATGGGCATATCTGGGTCTAGGACGCTCTTAAGAGCATAGAGGCTCGCCGCCACCGTGACGCCATAAACGGCGTTGAGGGGGGCCTCCACCTGAGGGGAAGTCCCGGTGAAGTCAACGAAGGCCCCATTCGGGGATATCGTGACCTTCGCCCTTATCCTCACAAGGCCCTCCCGGGGCATCTCCATGTAGTCAACCGCCTCCGCGGTCCCGTGGCCCGCCTCCTCCAGGACCCTCCTCGTGTACTTCTCCGTGTAATCCAGGGCCCACCTCCACGCATCCAGAAGGGCCTCGGGACCGTACTTGCTGAGGAGCTCTCCCAGCCTCCGCTCGCCCGTGTTGAGGCTGGCTATCTGGGCCTTGAGATCCCCCCGGACGTAGTCGGGGGTCCTGACATTGTTCTCAAGGATCCTCACTATGTCCCTGTTAAGACGCCCAGCCTCAACTAGCTTGAGCAGGGGAAGGTTGATGCCCTCCTGGACCAGCTCCTCCACCTCTCCCCCCACGCTTCCCCTAACAGTGCCCCCCACGTCCACGTGGTGGGCCTTGTTAGCCAGTATCGCTACCAGGCCGCCGCTCCGGTCGAAGAGGGGCTTGAGGAGCATGATGTCGTTGAGATGGGTTCCCGCTATGTAGGGGTCGTTCACGATTATAACGTCGCCCTCGCCCATGTCCGTTCCCAGCCTCTCCATCTCGCGGAGCGCGTTCCTCGCCCCCACCGCCATACTGCCCAGGTGGACGGGGATGTGCTCCGCCTGCGCAACCAGGTTGCCCCCGGGGTCTAGGACAGCGCAGCTAAAGTCCAGGCGGTCCTTGATATTGGGGCTGTAGCTAGTGTTCCTCAGAACAACGCCCATCTCCTCAGCAGCGTATATTGCCCCATTCACTATTATCTCCAGGAGACCCTCCCTACCGGCAGCCAAGGTTATCACCCCACTTTTATCCTAAGCTCCCCCCACTCGCCCCGCGTGGCGGTGGAGCCCTGGGGGAGGAATACCGTGGAGTCCGGATAGACGACCAGGGCCGGCCCATCCACCCGACCCCCAGGGGGAAGCCGGCCGTATTCAACCAGAGCCGCCTCCTTCTCAACCCCATCCACGTCCACCAGCCTCTGAGAACCCACAACAGCGTCGCCCCCGCTACCGCCTTGGGAGAGCAGCTGTCTCAGGTCGGGCTTTTCAAAGACCCCCACCGCATCCAAATGGAGGGATACCACCTCCACCATCTCGTCGGGGCTGCTGAACCCATAGCGCGCCTCGTGGGCCCTGTGGAAGGACTCCTCCAGACCCTCCCTTGACCCGGTGTAGGGGATGGTGAGGGTGAAGGACTGGCCCACGTACCTTGCCTCCACCCATCTTGTTAACAACGCTTCCCCGGGCCCGAAGCCCTCGGCTTCGAGGTCCCTCCGGGCCCTCTCCTCCATCTCCCTATAGTCCTCCTCCACTCCCCGGAGGTCCAGGTCACCCAGCCTTCTCACCACAGGCTTCTTGTAGTAAAGCTTGTAGTCAGCCAAGAGCAGGCCGAGGGCCGAGAACACGCCGGGGAGGGGAGGGACAACAACCTCCCCCACCCCCAGCTCCCTCGCCAGCTCCACCGCGTGCAGGGGCCCCGCGCCCCCGAAGGCGAACAGCGTGAACTCAGCGGGGTCCAGGCCCTTCTCAACGCTCACCACCCTTAGCGCCCGGGCCATGGTAACGTTGGCGTGGGAGATTATGTCAAGGGCGGTCTCCACAAGCCCCCTTCCCAGCCTCTCGGCGATACGCCCCACAGCCTGTGCGGCGAGGCGCCTGTCAAGCCTAAGCCTCCCCCCAGCCAGGGAACTGGGGAGCCTCCCCAGAACAACGTTAGCATCAGTAACAGTGGGCTCCATGCCCCCCCGGGCATAGCAGGCGGGCCCCGGGTCGGCCCCAGAGCTCAGGGGGCCCACCCTGAGGGCACCGCCCTTGTCCACCCAGGCTATGGTGCCTCCACCCGCGCTCACCTCGGCCAGGTCTATGTACGTGTACCTGACGGGGTACCCGCTCCCCGGGATTGGGCGGCCCATGTGGACCCTGCCTCCCACCTCGTAGAGGTCGGTGTAGGTGGGCCTGCCCCCGACTATGGAGGACGCCTTGGCCGTGGTGCCACCCATGTCGAAGCCCAGGGCCCTCTCTATGCCCATCTCCCGTGAGAGAACCGCAACCGCCACAGCCCCAGCCGCAGGCCCGCTCTCTATAAACGCGGCTGGCATGCGGAGGGCGTCCCTCAGCGAGACCAGGCCCCCGCTGCTCTGCATTGCAAGGGTCCTCCCCGTGAAGCCCCGCTCGCGGAGGGCCCTGTCAAGGCGCTCCAGGTAGGCTGATATAATGGGGGTGAGGAGAGCGTTTACCACCGTGGTGCTGGTCCTCTCATACTCCATGGGCAGGGGGTCTACCTCGTGGCTCGCCACAACTGTTGCCTGAGGGCAATTCTCGTGTATAACCTCCTTGGCCCTCAGCTCGTGCTCTGGGTTGGCGTAGCTGTGCAGGAAGGAGACTGCGAAGACCGTATTGGGGCCACAGTGCTCCGCTGCCGCTCTTGCCACTTCGTCTTCATCGAGGGGCTCGAGCTCCTCGCCCCGGCTCCCAACGCGGCCTTTGACCCCGATGCGGTGCCTCCTGTCCACCAGGGGTGGGGGCCTCTGGAAGAAGGGGTCGTAGAGGCTGGGCCTGTTCTGCCTTCCTATCTCTAGTACGTCCTCGAACCCTCTGTTGGTTATGAGGACGACCCGGGGCCTCTCCAGGCGGGTCTGGCCGAAGAACAGGTTGGTTCCCAGCGTTGTCGCGTTTATGAAGAAATCCAATCCCCCAGGCCGGAGACCCGCGTCCTCAATGCCCCCCAGTATGCCCTTCCAGGGCTCGCTGGGGGTGGTTAGGACCTTCCAGTGCCTCACGCCATCATGGCCCATGTAGACAAAGTCGGTGAAGGTCCCCCCCACGTCTACCGCGAGGCGTGTTTTCATGGGCTCTCCTTCTCCCAGTGATGGTTGCGTGTACATGTTGGTGTAAGGGGCGGGGGTTTGAAAAGGCTTGTGCCACACACCGTGTGAGAGGCCCCGGACCAGCGTATTTGGGGTGAAAGATATATAGAAACCCCGCCCATAGACGATACTTAAGGAATATATACTCCGATGAAAAGGGCTGAGGGGGTGGCGTGGGTATGTCTAGCAAGAGCCTAGCCCACGCCCTTACGGGTGCCTTCGTTCTCCTATACATAGCCGCGTACCTAGTCTATTTGGTGCCGAGCCTGAACAGCCCCAAGCCCAGCTTCGCCGGCATGAGCGTGACCCTCGTCTATAGCCTGGTGGTTTGGATGCTCTTGCTGCTAGTGGTGGTGGTAGCGGCGGTTAAGGTGTGGAGGTGAGGGGATGTGGCGGAGGCCTGGCAGGTCACGACCACTATAATCATAATATACAGCCTGGTCATGGTGGGCTTAGGCTACGTTGCGTGGAGGAGGTTCCGCCGCACCATCGAGGACTACTACCTGGTCAGCAGGACGGTAGGGGGGCTGATACTGTTCCTGACCCTCGCCGCCACCTACCACAGCGCCTTCGCCTTCCTCACCAGCGTCGCGGTGTTCTCGTCCTCGGGCGTCAGCTTCTGGATAGGCTCAATGCTCTGGACAATACTGGCGGCCGTGGGCGGCTACGTTCTGGGCAAGCGCATGTACATCCTCGCCAAGAAGTACGGGCACATAACCCCCGCCGACCTGCTGGCGCACTTCTTCAAAAGCGAGGCCCTCCGGTTCCTAACGGGGATACTCCAGGCCCTCTTCATAATAGGCTACATAGTGGTACAGAGCATAGGACTAGGCATTGTGCTGAGCATAGGCTCGGGAGGAAAAATACCCTACGAGGAGGCCAGCCTTCTCTTCATGGCCGTCACCATTATCTACCTCATAGTGGGTGGCAACAGGGCCGCCTTCTGGACCGACGCCATCCAGGGCGTGTGGATGTACATAGGGATATGGGCAGCCGGGTTCTACATCACGTACAAGTACTTCGGCGGCGTCACGCCCCTCTTCGAACAGGTTAGGCAGCACGCTCCAAAGCTCCTCACCATGAACTGGAGCTGGGACCTCACGACCAGCTTCGTCATAGCCTTCAGCTTCGGCATAATACTGCTCCCCCACCTATGGCTGCGCTACTACAGCGCCCTTGACACCCGGGCCATAAAGATAGGCAGCGCGGGGATGGCCATCTACGTTAGCAGCTTCTACCTCCCCGCGATGCTAATAGGCCTGGGGGCGGCGGTGCTCAACGTGACGGGCCTTAACCTCGGCGACGTCCAGCTGCAGCCAGGGTTCATAAAGGAGCTGGTGAGCACCTATGGGAGCAGGGACGCCGTTATGGCGCACATGATATTTGTCCTCACGCCCGCAGTGTTCGCCGGGTTCCTACTAGCGGGGGCCGCGAGCGCCGCAATGTCAACCCTGGACAGCATGCTCGCCGCAACCTCGATGGTCCTCACGAGGGATATCTACCAGAGGTTCCTCAAGAGAAACGCGACGGAGCGGGAGCTGATAGCGGTCGGGAGGGCCCTTGTGCTGATATGGGGTCTCCTGGGATGGTACTTCGCAGTCAAGAAGCCCGGCCTAATATTCGACATCGTCGCCATAGCCGCGGCAGGCGGCCTCCAGTTCCTAGTACCCGTGCTACAGGTCGTCTTCCCCAAGCGAAGGCTCCTGGACGCCAACGGGGTGCTCGCGGGCCTGATAGTGGGCGTGATAGTAACGATACTCTTCACCAACCGGTTCGGCGTACACGAGGCCCTGGGCCTGCCCGGCTACCACCCCGCTGAGGCGGGCGTTATAGGACTCATAGTTAACGCCATAGTAGCACTAATAGTCTCCTCCGCAGCCAAGAGGGAAACCCTCGCCCAGGAATACTCAGAGACCCTGGCGCAGGCCGAGTCCAAGTAACCTTTTTTACACCCAAACAACCCCACACAATAGTGGAAGGCCCCGTAGCCCAGCCAGGATAGGGCGCCGGCCTCCTAAGCCGGTGGCCGGGGGTTCAAATCCCCCCGGGGCCGCCACCGTTTTCTTGCTTCTTGCCCTACCTGTAAAGGTGGGTACATAGGAGAAGCCCGCACTCAACCAATTAGCTTGCGCGTATGCTGTATTGTAACCTTATTTCTATTAACTACGCTGATAACATGGTTTGAACCGTTTCACATTATTACGTACATGAATACCGTGCAATAGGCGGGGTTCGTTATTATACTTCACGCTATCTGTAAAAATTTAGTGTTATTATAGTGGCCGGGTGTTTTCACTCTCCAAACTATACTTGATGTTTTCACAACAACATATTTTCGATAAAGAGTAATGCACTAGTACATAGAAGCGCTATATTTTCTTACCCCATTCTGGTCTACCTTTTAGTATACTTTATATAATGTTATGCCTATAGTTTTCGAACAAAAGCACGGGGGGAGGTGGGTCATACAATGGGCAGGACAGAATATGTGACAGTTTCCGCTAAGGTTCCCCGAAGGGTCAAGGAGCTCATGGACCGGTATGGCATAAAACCGGGACCGGTTATAAGGGAGGCCCTGGAGAAGGAGGTACGTAGGAGGATACTCGAGGAAGCTGAGGAGAGGGCGAGGAGGCTGAGGAGAGGGTTGTCCCCCCTCTCTGAGGACGACATTGTGAGGCTTATAAGGGAGGACCGTGAAACACGATGAGAGCAGGACTCCTCTTTGACACAAGCTCCATATTGACGCTTGTCGAGAGGGGCTCCCTGGACCTACTCCAGGGCGGTAGCACCATCGAGCTAGCTTTCTACGAGGCGGTCAACGCAGTATGGAAACAGTACTACCTGCTAAAAAGAATAGACGCCCAACAGGCTCAAGAGTACACTAATCTGCTGAAAATGGTGTTCACGGCCCTCGACATTAGGACTATAAGAGGGGACGAGGACAAGGTCCTCCAGCTTGCGGTCAAGGAGGGCCTCACGGCATACGATGCGTCTTACCTCCACGTGGCCCTGCGCGACGGGCTCGCGCTGGTTACCCAGGACCGGATACTGGCCGAGAGGGCCCGGCACTACGTGGAGGTAGTAGATGTCAGGAATCTGGCACGCAGAGGCCTAAAGCCTTGAGGCTCTACACTGGCTAGAATGTTACCCCATGGGTTATTTGGAGAGAGTGGGAGGCAGAATCTTTTCTAAGGCCTACTCACAAGCTAGGTGGGGTGCACCTTAAAAACACCAGCTAGACGCCCCTGGATGGATAAGCGGGGTGCCCAGTCGTGGCGGGTATGTTCAAAGGAGTGGTTGTGGCCACCATTACCCCTTTCACCCATGGGGGGAAGGTGGACCTGGAGGCCTTCAGGTGGCTACTAGAGGGTCTGGGTAAGGCAGGCGTACATGGGGTCTG
This sequence comes from Desulfurococcales archaeon, assembly GCA_027048265.1. Taxonomy (GTDB): domain Archaea; phylum Thermoproteota; class Thermoprotei_A; order Sulfolobales; family Fervidicoccaceae; genus JALTXS01. The sequence continues at coordinate 5,938 of JALTXS010000112.1, read as the reverse complement.
GGTAGGCGGCACAACAGGGGAGTGGACCAGCCTCGCCCTCGGGGAACTAGAGAGGCTATACAGGGTAGCCGTGGAGACCCTGGGTGGGAAAGCGGCGGTGTTCGCCGGGGTTGGTGCCCTGGGGTGGGAGGAGTCTCTCAAGAGGGCGCGGGTGGCGGGGGACCTGGGCGTTGACTATGTTTTCTCCACGCCCCTGCTCTACTATAAGGCGGATAGGGAGAGGCTACTCGAGTACTACCAGGGCCTTGCCAAGGCATCTGGCAGGCCCGTGTTCGTCTACAACATCCCCTCCCACGTTGGCTATGGTATAGGGGTGGGGGACTTGGCTTGGATGGCTATCGAGTCAAGCGAGATAGCTGGGGTCAAGGCAACGGTTAACGACTACACATACCTGGGGGAGCTGGTCAGCATAAAGGAGGTGAGAAGAGACTTCTCCATAATGCCTGGAACCGAGGAGCTCCTCCTCCACACCCTCGCCATAGGGGGTGACGGTGCTGTTAGCGCTCTAGCAAACCTACTACCCCGCCTCCTCACTACTATTTGGGAGGCCGTCGAGAGAGGCGACCTTAGACAGGCTCTCGTGACCACCAGGCAATCCTCCGAGGCCCGGAGGATACTCTCACGCTCGGGAGTCCCAATGGCATCATCTATAAAAGGGGTCCTACACGCCCTCGGAGCCCCCCTAGAACCCCACGTGAGGAGGCCCCTCTACCCTCTCCCAAGCGAGACCGTAGAGGCCATCGCGGAGAATCTATGCAGATCAGAAGATCTTGCAAGACTCCTACACCCCGGGATACAATGCATCACTCCCCCGAGCCAGGTAGACCCCACCTCTACCAAGACACGATGATGGCCAGGGCTCATCTTCTGCCCCGGAGCACACCTAGCCCCACTACCACAACAATTACAGCTACCAGTACAATCAGGGCAACTCCATAGCCGGAACCAGATAAGTAACCCCCGTCCCCCTTCTCCCTAGCTTTATCCTCTTCCTGCATAGATGGGCTCGCAACACCGCCCGCATCTTTCCCAGCGTCTCCTGGGAGCACTTTCAGTGTACCCTCCATTTGAGCATGGTACCTGCAGTACAGTCTATAATCACCCGGCTGGGTTATCAGCAACCGTGCCTCTCCCTCCTCACCGGGAGACAGGGCCAGGTCGACATCGGACCCTTCTATGGTAAGAGTATGGGGATACTTTCCATTGTTCCTGACCTGTAGGACTACCTCTTGTCCAGCCACGACCTCTATCGTTTCGGGGTTGAAGAAGAAGTCGCCCATCTCAACGGCAATGGTCTCCACCTGCCCGATGGCGTCTTGTGTAGAAAAGAGTAGTAATAATAGTAGCACCGAAAAGGCGAGGAGGCTCGTGGGGCGAGAGACACGCGCCACTTCCAACACCACCCCTATCCCGTTTATCCCCATTAATATCACAGGCCTTGCGTATCACGTTGCCGCTTTTACCCTGCTTAAAAACACTCATACAATGACCTCGGCAACGTTAATGTACCAGGATGCAGAGAAATGGGCGAGAACGGTGGTCGTCATGTCTGGGCCCGGTATTGCGGAACTGGTGAGGGAACTGGAGGAGCTTGTCCGTCTTGAGGCCTATGGTGTAACTGCTTCCCTGGAGGGGAACCGCCTTATAATAACAGCATTGAAGGAGGGGGCCCTTAACACCTACCTCTACACTCAGGAGGAGCTCATAAGACTCAACCGTGTGCCCATATCCCTCATAGCCGAGCCCCCCTCAGACGCCAGCCGCGTCATAATTGGCAGAGACGTGGCCAGGGGAAGGGAGCAGCATGCCCTCTACTACGTCCCCCTCGACAGCCCGGGTGATGAAAAGGAGCTCGCACCCGGTCTGGAGCCGGGGAGGGTTCTCTCGCTAGTGGACAGAGGGGAGCGGGTCTATGTAACGCGAGTCTTCGACGACGGCATCTGGGTTGTCGAGGTCACGCCCGGCTCCTCGTGGAAACGCGTGGGCCCCATACCGGGGATGGGATGGCTCGCCGACGCCCACGGCGGGTGGGGCGCAGTCCAGGTGTTCACCCCGGAGGGTAGGATAAGGCTACAGTTCATGGATCTGGCCACAGGCGAGCTCAGGGACGTGGCCACCGCCGGGGGTAGTGTAATTATGGCAAGGTTTTCGCCCCAGGGCGAGCTCGTGTACGCCCTGGAGAAGTCGAATGGAGTGGAGCTCAGGAGAGCGGCCCCAGGGGAGGGGGACCTGGGCCTCCTGGAGCTCCTCGGCAAGGACTTGGACGAGTACAGGCCTATGGGAGTCAACTACATGCGCTTCGACGAACAGGGGAGGCTCATCGTGGTCGCCAAGAGGGAGGGTGCCTCCCAGGTTTTCGTTGACGGGTGGAGGATCTCGGGCCCCCGGGGTGTTTACTCGAACGCGCACCCCTATGGTGACGGGGAGCTTGTGGCTTCATACTCCAGCCTACGGGCTCCTCCCCAGGTGGTTGTTCTGGGCGAGGGGGGCCACCGTGTGCTGCTCTCGAGCAGATTGCCCCCCGCTCTGGGGGAGGCCCTGGGAGAGCCCGAGTTCCACTGGGTGGAGTCAACCGACTCTAGGAGAGTCCCCGTCCTTGTACTTCCCAGCCAAAGGGCTCAGAGGCCGGGGCCGGCTGTGGTACTAGTCCACGGGGGGCCGTTTAGTGAGGACGATGACTCGTGGAGCATCTTTGCGGCCGCACTGGCCCTTCTAGGGTTCCACGTGGTCATGCCCAACTATAGGGGCTCTACCGGCTATGGGGAGGAGTGGAGGAACCTGATACTGGGCGACGTGTGTGGGATGGAGCTTGAGGACATAGTCTCCTCCGCGAAGTGGGCTCGCTCAACGGGGCTCGCGGCCTACACGGTTGTTATGGGCTACAGCTACGGGGGCTTCGCCACCATGTGCGCCCTTACCCGGAAGCCCGATGAGTTCGCCGCGGGAGTGGCGGGGGCGAGCGTGGTTGACTGGGAGGAGATGTACGAGCTCAGCGACCCCGCTTTCAGGAGCTTCATAGACCTACTTTTCGCAGGAGATCGGAGCAAGTGGCGCGAACGCAGCCCCATAAACTACGTGGACAACCTCAGCAAGCCCCTATGCATAATACACCCCCAGAACGACACTCGTACCCCTCTCAAGCCCCTGCTACGCTTCATGGACAAGGCTCTGGAGAAGGGCAAGACCTTCGAGGCCCACATAGCCCCCGACATGGGCCATGCTGTTAACACTGTGGAGGACATCGAGAAGATACTGCTACCCGCTGCTCTCTTTCTGGCGAGGATTAGGGATAGACTGGGCGCCTAACGTCATCTCTATACCCACTGCTGGTTTACTGGGGTCCAGTTTTCTTGCCAGGGTGTTTATTACACGACCCGAGTTAACCCCCCGGTTAACCACCTCATCTCCCTATAAGGGCAATACTGTGAGCACCCCATAGTATATGGTAACCCCTAATAAGGCAGGCCGAACCATACACACCCAGAAAACCACCAGGTGAGAAACATTCTATCAGGGTGCAGCCATTGGTCGAGCCAGAGAGGATAGCAGTGGTGGGGGCGGGTCCCGCGGGCGCGGGCTTCGCCCTAGAGCTTATGAAGAGAGGCTTCCAGGGCGAGCTGGAAATCTACGAAAGAGACCCATTTTACCGCAAGCCCTGCGGCGACGTTGTGCTGCGGGACGTTTTGGAGGAATCACCCCTCGCCCCCAGGGTTCTCAACAGCATCAGGAGGTTCGAGATAAGGGTAAGGGGCGAAACGGTCTTCGAGAAAGAGTACCGGGACCCCCTCTGGTTCGTGATAGACAAACCAGAGTGGGTCCGCGGCATGCGGGAGAAAGCCGTGGACCTGGGAGCGAGCATGCATGTGAAGAGCGTCTTCCCAGAGAACCTAGCAAACACCCACGACACTGTGGTGGACGCCCGGGGTCCCTTCGCCAACAACGGCCTCACAAAGCTCACGATATCCCGGGCCCTTGTAGAACACCCCGTCGACCCCGAGGGCGTGCTCATCGACTTTGACCCCGACCTCATGGGGTTTCTCTGGGTCTTCCCTCACGAGAGGGATGCAGCTAACATAGGCTTGGCTTATAAGGGAGAGCGCTCGCCCCATCTACGCCTCGAGAGGCTGTTGGAGAGGGAATATGGCTCGCCCAAGGTCCTCCGCATGGATACCACGGTTATAACAATAGACCAACCCCCTCGTACCCCCCGGTACTTTCACCCCGTCTACCCCATAGGGGAGGCTCAGGGACTGGTCCACCCCCTGAGCGGGGAGGGCATTAGGCCCTCGCATTTGCACGGCCTATGGTTCGCGAGAAGGCTTTTAGAGGAGCCCCATCCCAGGCTGGCCTTTCTCAGGGCTTGGGACGACGTTAATGGTTTCGTGGCCCAGATGAGATTCCAGAAGCTCCTTCTGGAACTGGTGGAGAGCCTGCCACCGGGTGGGGCCCGCGTGGAGGCGATGAGGATGCTATCACCCAGGCTCTATGAGAGCTTCCTTAGGGACTCTATAAGGTTGAGCGATGTGCTTAGCAGCATAGCAGCAAACCCCCGCCTCTTAGGGGTGATGGCGCCCAGCCTAGCCGGCCTTGCTATGAGGCTTTTCGCGGGATAGCTATTCTTATTAATCCCGCCCATAGATTCCAAAGCGTGGCAGACCACCAAGGACGCGCTGTGGAGGGGAAAGTACTTGTCATATGGTAGCATAAAGGGCGTCAACGCCCAGGGACACGCGGGATGGGTTACAATAAAGTGCAGCATTTGCGCTCGGAAGATGGATGTGACCAGACAGACCGTGTACAAGTGCCCCAAGTGTGCGACCACCATAAACGCGTACTTCTGCCAGGCCGATGCGAGGGTTCTCCACTACAGGTGCCCCTACTGTGGGGAACAGCTTGTGCTCTACACGGTTAAAAGGGCCTGACATCCCGGGTCCTCTCATTCTCCACCCACGCGAGGTCATCGCGCTTGTCTGGAGAGGGCATCCAAGAGGGGGAGGAATGGCTCAACCCCCACGAGCACTACTACTACCAGTGTAGTCCAAGCGAGTGCGTCTACCAGGTCGATGTCTTCAAGTTCCTCGAGTGCACCCCCACGCTGCCTCCTAGCAGCTCCTTCGACATAGGTGAGGTTGGGGTCAGGACCTTCGAGCTTCCCATGGAAGACTGCATGCTCGAGGGCCTCAAGAGGGTAGAGGTGGAGACCCTTCTTCCACCCTCGGGGGTTCTCCAAGCAATAAGCGTGAGAATATACTCCACCCACCCCCTCTCCAGGGAGATTATCGAGAGGCTCCGCTCCCGCTCCCTCGAGGCCCTCTGCCATGGGGCCAGTCTTTGCGAAAAACATAATTAAAAACACGCTCTTACCCATACTCAGCTCCAAAGGGTGTATACATGATGAGCAAGCCATCGCCCGAGTACGATGTCGTCATAGTCGGAGCAGGCCCCGCCGGGGGTACCTTGGCCAACCTCGTTTCACAGCGCAAAGCTTACAGGGTGGCGGTCTTCGAGGCCCGGCCCTGGGAAAGCCTCTGGGGCAAGCCCTGTGGCGACGCCATTGGCGAGCACCACTTCGCCGAAAGGGGCATACCCAAACCCCGTGGCGAGGCCGTGTTGCAGAGGATTGAAGGAATGGAGATTTACAGCCCCAAGGAGGACATCGTCTACAAGGTCTATGGCGAGGGATATACTATTGATAGGACCAAGTTCGGCCAGCAGCTCCTCAAGGAGGCCATGGACAACGGGGTGGAGGTCTTCACCAAGACCCATGTCTCCCGCCCCATAGTGGAGGACGGCTACGTCAAGGGAGTCGTAGTCAACACTGGGGACGGCCAGCCCGTAGAGGTTAGGGCGAAGATAACCATAGACTCAACGGGCTCCAGCGGGCCCTTGAAACGCTACTATCCCAGTGACTGGCCCATAGCCGAGAGGCTCAACCCCA
>JALTXS010000111.1 GCA_027048265.1 Desulfurococcales archaeon | reverse complement strand
GTAGCTGCATCGCGGAGCATGACGGTGTACGGCTACGGCCTCGCCGAGGCCCTCCTGTACGCCCTGCCAGCGATAGCGGCGACGATTGTGCTGGTCCTCCTGGGCTGGCTCGCGTACAGGAGGCTAATACAATACTCAGTAGAAGCGTGAGCTCCTCAGGGGACAATTTTTTAACAACAAGCAACCCAACCAAGCCATGTGGAGTCTGGCATGGAAGGTCTAGTGGCTAAGCTAAAGGAGAGACCCTCTTGGGCCCTGCTAGCTGCACTTGGGGCCCTGTACGTGTTCATAGAGCTATACTACTTCTACCACCCCCCCAATCTTATAACCAGCCTAGCTGAGTACGGCTTCGCCGACTATCTGGGCTACTTTTACAAGATGACCCTTCTTGTCACCCTCCTCTGGGTGTCCCTCAACGTGCTCGGGGGCAGGGTGGAGCCCAGGGATGTAAGCTACTCCTGGCTGGCCTCGGGGACCCTCCTAACCCCACTGGCGATACGCATGACCCTCGGCATATACGCCTACACTTACTACACCCTGGTCTTCACACTAGTGGCCCTGGTCCTAGCAATCGCATCCCTAAGGAAGAGGGAGCCCCGCCTACCCTCCTATGCATCACTAGCTTCTACCCTCGCGGCTCTCCCCACCCTAGCCTACCCTACCCTCAACCACAACCTCCTCGGCCGGGGTGACCCCGGCGTGGATGCGGCTGTGGCGTTCCTCATAATAGTCCCCCTCACCCTGGTAACCGCAGCGTCGAGCCGGGGAGCCCTCTTCAGGCCCCTGGTGGTTGCCTTCGGGCTTCTCTCCCTCGCTACAGCAGGCTATAGTGTCGTATCGCCCACCCTCCTGCCAGGAGCCCTAGAGGAGCCCCTGGCCTCATCTAGCGTCTTCGTGGCCCTAGAGTCAGCCTTCCTAGTCGTGGGCTCTGTGAAGATGGGAAGTTTAGAAGAGAAGCCACGTAGCTAGGTTTAGCTTATGGGTCTCCACACCGCCCTGTTGTGAGAAAAGTGGATACTCTGGGATAAAAAACGGCCTGGATTACCACGGTTCAGAGATGATGGTTCTCCCGGGCACTTTACTTGGGCTTGGCCCTGCCCCACTTCTCCAGGGCCCGGGCTAGCTCCCTGTGGGTCTTCGCGTACTCCTCCAGGGGTATGCCCTTGAGCGTGGCTTCTATGCTCTGCCTCACGCTCATGGCCCCGGCCCTGGGGCCGTCGGGGTGACCCCAGACGCCGCCGCCCACCTGTATGAGTATGTCGGGGCCGAGTATCCTTATGACCTCGGGTAGTATCCCCGCGTGGAGGCCCCCGCTGCTTGTGGGGAGCACTGGCTTTATCCTTCCCCAGTCCTGCCCCAGCTTGCGCTTTCCATCGGCCTCCCTGCGAGCTGTAAGGGCACGCTTAATGGCCATGACCTCGCTCTTGGGGCTGACCAGCTTGCCCACAACCGTTCCTATGTGTATGTGGTCCACACCCGCGAGCCTCGCGAGCTTGGCTACGGCCCTCATGGTTATCCCGTGGCGGGGGTTGCGGGTGAAGGTTGCGTGCATGGCGCGGTGGGCGTGTATGGCCATCTTCAGCTCTCCCGTAACCTCCCTTGCTGCTTGGACGCCGCTCCATCCCACTGTTATTATGTCTATCATGACGAAGGGGTTCCCATAGTCGTGGACCAGCCTTATCCTCCTCTCCATCTCCTTGTAAGGGGCCGTCACGTTGGCGAGGAAGCCCTTCTTCTCCCCCGTCTCCTTCTCGGCCTTGTCGATGGCTTTCATCACGGCCTTGAGCCTCTTCTCGAAGACGCTGAACTTCTGGCTAGTGAGGTTCTCGTCGTCCTTTATCAGGTCAATGCCCCCGATAAGCGCCTCCACCGAGACACGGTAGGTCTCGTCGGGTATCAGGCCCACCTTGGGCTTGGGCACGGTTGCGAGGATGGGCCTCCCCTTCACCCCCAATAGCTCCCGGACCCTCTTCCCATAGAGGGGGCCGGGGAAGCTGTCCCTCAGGCTGGGGGGCAACCTGAAGTCCACCAGCCTGAGCGCCCGGAGGGCCTTCATGCCGAAAATGTTCCCAGCAACGCTGGAGAGGAACTGGGGGATGCTACCCTCCTCGAACAACTCCTCCGGGTAGGCAACGGTGACGAAGGGGGGGTCAAGCCGGTAGGCCCGGGCCATGAGCCTCCTTATACGCGACCAGTCGATGTCTATTTCGAGCGTGGTCCACGTGCCCACGCTGCTCTCGCTCGCCACCCGGCCAGCGGCCTCCTCAAAGCTGAACCCCGGGGCGGGCTCTACCCTGAAGAGGACAAGCACGTCGCTCTCGCTCGGCTTGTAATCACGCTGCACGAAGTCCAGGTACCACTCGAAATCGCCCATAGTACGTCCACCTCCATTCAATGTTGAAGAAGCTCCCAAAATGCACCCTTATATCTATCACTGGCTCAAAATAAGTTTACCACAATAAAAAATGTACAAACCCAACAAACTAAAACCCTATCATACAGAAAGCAATCAGGCTGGGGGGATATGGTCCCCCCGCCGGGATTTGAACCCGGGACCTGCCGGTGCCTGCACGGGCCTGCCCCGGAAGCGTGGGGCGCCCAGGCCCCGGCACAGAGGCCGTGTCCCACTACAGCCGGCCGCTCTGCCGCTGAGCTACGGGGGGAGACCCCTCCTCGCGAGGGGTGTGCGGTACCAGGCATATCTTGGGTAACGCGGGGGTTAAATTACTGACGCCCACCCCGGGGGAGCGCCCCTAGCGTCTGGTGTTCTCCAGGAGCTCGGGCTCTATCACCACGTTGGCCAGCCCAGCCGTCTCCTTAAGCTCCTCCACGTCCATCTCCAGGTTTCCCAGCCTCCGGTCGAGGTCAACGATCATGCTGCTCAGGGTCT
>JALTXS010000110.1 GCA_027048265.1 Desulfurococcales archaeon | reverse complement strand
GCCCCCATCTTGCGTATACTGTCGATGAAGACTGATACCCGCTCGATGGGGTGGAGAACACCATCCACGTCTATAAGAGGCTCCCCCGCCCCCCCAGCGGATATAGGAGGATTAATGAAAACACGGACCCTAAGCCCATGGGCCTCCAGACTCCTGTTAATGTAATCCTCGAGCAGGTCAGCCAAGCCATCCAGCCCTCCCTCGGTGTGGCGGGCCAGCTCTGTGAGCTTCCTCAGGAGGTCCATCCCCTCCTCTATATCCGCCTTCCCTCCGCCTGCGGAGGCGAGCTTGAGGAGGAGCGACTCCTGCCTCTTGAACAAGGAACGCAGGGGCGGGGCCCTCTCCACCAGCCCCTGGGCCCACCTCTGCAGCTCCCCGCTACCCGTGTTCCTCGCAATCCTAATGATTGTGTCCATGAGGGAGTCGTCCACACTCTGCCCGTACCGGGTAGCATACCTCCATATGCTGGAGGAGGTGAACATGTCCCAGAAGCTGGAGGGAGGGTTGGGTAGGATGCCTGTGAGCCTCCTCTTGACACGCCCCCACTCATCGGCTAGCCTCCTAAGCGTCTCCTCATAGGTCAGCTCGAGTGCACCCACCTTGTGGTGCAGGTAGACCCACTTGTACATCATGTACCGGGAGTAGTAGAGCTCCTCAAGGTTGGAGAGGAGCTTGACTGGTGCCGTTATTCGTATCCTGCCCCGGTAATACTTAACGGACAGTCCTGTTGCCAGCCGCATGACGTCATAGTGGCCGTAGGTGGCCCCCGTGTTGTGGGCGTCTCGGAGAAGGTAGTCCATACGGTCTACATCGGTAACACGCCCCGATATCATAGCCCGGGCCACGCTTATCGCTAGGTCGGTAAACGTTCTCCTCCATCGGCCGTCGCTCTTACCGCATAGGCTCTCCTTTACACCACTCATAACCTCACGTGCAAGGGGAAAGCGGGAGAGGCCCAAGTCCTTTGAGAGCTTCTCTATGAGAGCACAAGTGATGTACTCGTGAAGCTTAAGGCCAGCGGACCGGGCCTTCTCCACCTCATGGGAGACAGCCTTAGGCAGGCTTCCCCGCTCGTACTCCTTCTCGATAACCCTCTCAGTAGCGTGGCTGTAGGGCAGGTGGCCGAGGTCGTGCATCAGGGCCTGCAGACGAGCTAGTTGCACGAATGCATCATAATTGTTCTCCGCGTTTTTCTTCAATAGCTCCTTTACGATGCTCCTGCTGTTCTCCATGAACGAGAGGGCCATGGTGTGGGCAATGTGCATACTGCCCAACGAGTGCTCGAACCTGGTATGCTTCGCCTGGGGGTAGACCAGGTAGGTGAAGCCCAGCTGTTTTACCCCGTGGAGCCTTAGGAAGATGGGGTGCTGTATAATCCTGTACTCGAGCTCGTTGACAGGTATGAGGCCGTGCACGGGGTCCTTGAAGGTTGCGCGGAGCCTGTAGAGCCCTATTGTCGAGCCTCTTGCCATCCTGGTGCACCACTTGGCGCTTGGGCGGGCTCGTGTATGATAGTGTTTTATCCCGTGCGGTTAATGATAAAGTTGACCACGTTGACAGGTTGATTGGAGGAAAACGTAATAACCCTAAATAACACAAGCCATACCCCAGGCCATTTCAATTGTCCCTTCTAAGCCTGTGAGGAGGAATCCGGGATCTGAGCCCTGGTGGGACTGATGATGATTTTTAACTTCGCCGAGGCCGCCTACAGACGTGTGGGAGGCTGAGTTCTTGAAGCCCCACATAGTCTATGTCAACGAGTGCCCGAACTGCGGGTGGCATGTTGATGACAATAGGCTCGAGAAGGGCCTGGTTTGTAGGAGGTGCCTCCCCGACTACGAGGAACCCGCCTCCCCCCGGGAGCTTCTAGAGATTCTCGCGCAGAAGGGTCGCCTCGACCGCCTGGAGAAGTACCGCGTGATGGAGGAGCTCCTGGAGTCCTTCGAGTCGTTCTTCAAAGAATGCGTGGGCAGCCCTCCCTGGAGCGCTCAGAGAACCTGGGCTCGGAGGGTCTTCCTAGGGAAGAGCTTCTCCATAATAGCACCCACCGGGGTGGGCAAGACCGTCTTCGGTATAATAATTGCCCTGTTCCTTGCAAGCAGGGGGTACAGGTCCCTCATAGTCCTCCCCACTACCCCCCTCGTGCTCCAGGTGTGGGATAAGGCCCGAACCTTCATGGAAAGGACTGGGCTGAACGCCACAGTTGTTGCTATCCACTCCCGGATGAAGGCCAGGGAGAGAAGGGAGGTTCAGGAGGCCCTCGAAGAAGGCAGGGTTAGCGTGCTGATAACGACGAGCAGGTATCTCATAAACAATGCCCAGAGACTCGCACAGATGCGCTTTCGCTTCGTGTTCGTAGACGACGTCGACGCGGTTCTCAAGAGCGGCAAGAGTATAACAGCGCTCCTCACAGCACTGGGGTTCACGGAGAAGGACATGGAGTACGCCCAGAAAGCAATAGTGCTGAGGCGCAGGATAGCCCAGGCCTCCGAGATACCGCGAGGGTCTGAGGAGAGGAGAAAGAGGCTCCAAGAGCTTTCCCAGGAGCTTGCTAGCACGACCAGGTGGCTCGAGGAGAGGAGGCGCGAGCTGGGCGTCTCGCTTATCGTCAGCAGCGCCACAGGGAGACCCCGGGGCCCCAAGGTGCTCCTCTTCAGGGAACTACTGGGCTTCCAGGCAGGTAGCAGGGGGGAGCAGCTGCGCAGGATAGTAGACTCCTACTACCACCCCCAGTATGAGCCCATGGAGGAGGTTGTCTACAGGCTAGTTAGGCTCCTCGGGGATGGCGGCCTGGTCTTCGTGCCCGTTGACAAGGGTGTTGAGTATGCGGAGAGGCTCGCATCCTTCCTGAGAGAGAAGGGCGTGTCGGCCGAGGCCTTCCACTCCAAGAACCC
>JALTXS010000109.1 GCA_027048265.1 Desulfurococcales archaeon | reverse complement strand
CCTCTCCACCAGTCCTTCAAGGTCCCGCCGCGTGAACCTCCGGTCCCAGGGATCCCCCGTATCCCTGAAATCAGGGCCCCAGAGGCTTCCACCCCGGGGGCAGGGTATGACTCCCCCTCCCTTGGTCCTACGGGGCGGGCGCAGGGGGAGCCAGGCAAGGATACAAGAGACGCTAGTGGAGACACGGGCCATCACCCCCTTAGCATACCTTTGCCGGGGAGCCCAGTGGCCCGAGGCCCGGGCTAGCGCAGCGGTCCCAGCGCCGGCCGCCACGACCACGGCCCTGGCACTCCATCTGCCGCAATTGGTCTCCACCCCCACGCGGCCCTCTCCTGGATGGGTCTCAAGCCTCTCGGCTCTGCAGGAGAAGGCCATCTCCGCCCCAAGGGCGGTGAGCCTCTCCTCCAGAACCTCCAGCACCTCCACCGGGTCGACCACACCGTAGCCCTCCACCACCACCCCCGCCCGGGCCCTGCGTGAGACGCCGGGGCACTCCTCAGCGAGGAGCCTCCCCTCCACCCTACGTGCACTGAAGCCCCGGGTGGAGAGTAAGAGGGAGGCCAGATGGGGAGTGAGGATGCCAAGCGGTCCTCCCCGTGGAACGAGGGCGAGCTTCGTGGGGACGAGGGTGAAGCCCAGCCTCTCCGCCCACCGGGGGTACTCTCGGGCCCCCCGGACAGCCAGCCTGCTCTTGAGCGTGCCAAAGGGCGTCTGCAGAACGTGTATAACACCCGCGTTGTGACCACTCGCCCCCCTCCCCAGGCCCGGGGCCTCCTCCACAACCGCGACCCTCAGGCCCGCCTGGGCTGCTAGGAGGGCAGTCCAGAGGCCCACAACCCCGCCGCCCACCACGAGCAAATCAGTGGAAGAAACCAATACCCCAGCCCCTCCATGGCACCCTATAAATACGATGGGGTCCACACAATGCCCCCGGGCACCGCAAATCACGCGGGTGGAAAATGCATGGACCCCGGAGAGTGCCTACCCCTCGCGATAGACCTGGGCTCCACCCGGATAAAAGTCCTTGCACACCCCCCTGGGGCGGGAGACCCAGTCTACCTCCACGCGCCCGCCCCCCACTCGGCACCCGGTATCATAGACACTGAGGCCTACCTGAAGGAGGCCGTCAAGCTTCTACACGACGTCTTGGAGCATTCGCAGGGGTCCCTCTATGAGCGTAGGGCCTGCCTTGCGGTCACGGGGCAGAGGGCGAGCATGGCCGCCTGGGCCCCCGGGGGCCTGGAGGCGAGCCCCACCCTTACCTGGAGGAGACGCCCTTCACGGAGGATCCTGGAGAGGGTGGAGAGGGGGGACTCGTCGGGCCTGCTATCCCTTTTCCTGCAGCCCACCAGCGGCCTGCTCAGGGCCGAGGAGCTGAAGCCTCTCCTGGGCAGGCCTGGGGCGAGGCTGGGGGGCCTGGAGGCACTGTTCGTGGAGAGGGTCTTTGGAGAACCCCTAACCGACCCCAGCTTCGCAGTGGCCTACGGTGCCCTCGACCCCTTCACCCTCGGCTGGGTTGGGGAGATACTCCAGTTCCTTGGACTGGACTCCTCGGCGCTCCCTCGCTTGGTGGAGACAAGGCCCCCGGAGCCCCCAGTGGCGAGCCTAGACGGTTGGAGGCTGGAGCTGAGGGCCCTGGTCTCGGACCAGGCCGCCAGCCTGGCGGAGGCCTGTAGCCAGCCAGGGTGTACGAAGGTGACCCTGGGCACGGGGTTCTTCCTAGACCAGCACACGGGTGGAGAGGTCAGGGGCGACCCTGGGAGGGGCGTGCTCCCCCTCGTGGCCTGGAGGGCCTGGGGCAGGACGGTCTACATGGCTGAGTACTTCCTCCACCACGGGGGCGAGAGCATGGACATGCTACGCACCATGTTGCCCCTAGGAGGGGGAGAGAACCTTGAGAGTCAACTCCAAGAATCTGGGCCCTTGCCCCTGGTCCTCCCGAGCCTGACCTACCTCTCCAGCGAGTTTAGGAGAGGCTATGAGGGAATGTGCATCGAGGCGCTTAAACCCAGCCACACGCCCGGGGCTATCCTAAGGGGGCTGAGGGCCTCCCTCGCCGTTCTCCTCGCCCGGGGCCTGGATGCCCTGGAGAGGTCCACGGGAAACCGGGCGAGCACCATCTGGGCCAACGGGGGGTGGGCCAACGACAGGTCCCTGCTCGTGTACATTGCAACGGCCCTGGGGAGGAACTTACAAGTAGGAGAGAAGCCCGAGTGGGCTAGCCTCATCGGTGCCATGGCCCTGGGCTTGGCCGGGGGACCCGGGGAGCTGCCCAGGCTGCTCGAGGCCCTGGGGGGTGGGAGGAGAATGGTTGGGGTAGAGCCGGTGGGGAACCTGTGGCTTCCCTCTTGGGAGCAGCTGGGGGCAATGGTTGAGAGGTGCCCCTAGACGAATACGTTATGGGGGTCCAGGGCCCTCTTGACCGCCTCCCAGACGGCCGCTCCCTGCACGCCGAGCTCCCGGGAGAGAGCCCCCTCCCTCACTATCCCCACGCCATGATGGTGGGACAGAGAGCCCCCCGTGGAGAGGCTGGCGTCTATGGCCCTCTGCCAGGCTTCCCAGTAAAGCTCCCCGTAGCGCTCCTGCTCGGCTAGGAGGGTGAAGTATAGGGCCCCGCCCCCGGGGTAGAAGTGGCCCGCGTGGGCCGTCACGCTGACCACGCCCTCTAGCTCGAGGAGCGCCTCCCTGACCCTGGTGTAGGTCGCCGGCAGCCCCGCCCAGGTGTTGGAGAACTCCATGGTCTCGAACCAAAGGCCCTGCTCCACTAGGAGGGCCAGCCTCTCGAAGACCCGGAAGCGGTTCTCCATCCAATGTTCAACAGCCTCTCCCCCAAGGGGCTTCAGCCCCATGTCCCTCAGGGCCCGGGTGGCCCAGGCGTCTAGCGCCTCCGCTACCCCGCAGGGGGC
>JALTXS010000108.1 GCA_027048265.1 Desulfurococcales archaeon | reverse complement strand
ATCAATCTGGAACCTTCCAATACTATATGTCTGTGAGAACAACCAGTATGCGGCAACAATAAGGTTCAACAAGACAAGCCCTGTCAAGGACGCTGTGGAGAGGGTGAAAGCCTATGGCATGAAAGGGGTAAAGGTTGATGGAACCGACCCTGTGGAAGTATACAAGGCCGCAAACAGCCTTGTAAACGAGATAAGAAGAGGAGAGGGACCGCGTTTCCTAGAAGCGGTTGCTTTCAGGGTTAGGGGACACTTTGAGGGAGATCCCCAGCACTATAGGAAACCAGGTGAGGTTGATGAATGGCTTGAGAAGAACGATCCGGTAGAGAAGTTTAGGAGAAGGCTGTTGGAGGAAGGGGTTCTTACAGAAGAAGAGGATAAGGCACTGCGTAAGGAGGTTGAGGACATAATTATAGATGCAGTTGAATATGCACGCTCAAGCCCCTATCCCGAGGGACATGAGGCGCTCAACAACGTCTATTATGAGGGGCGGCTCGTTCCCTTCGAGGACCCTGTGGACCCTGGGCCCGGCGAGGGACGTGTGATAACATTTGTCGAGGCAGTAAGGGAGGCCCTGGACCACGAGATGGGGAGAGACCCCAACGTAATCGTGTTGGGAGAGGATGTGGTCTCTGCGGGTGTCTGGGGTGTCACTAGGGGGCTGGCCGAGAAATATGGGGCAGATGTCCGTGTAATTGACACTCCAATTGCAGAGCAGGGTTTCACCTTGGTGGCCATCGGGGCCGCGATAATGGGGTTAAGAGTGGTTGTTGAGCACAGGTTCTCCGACTTCCTATATCTCCCCATGGACGCCATTCTTAACCATGCGGCCAAGCTCAGGTACATGACTGGTGGACAGATCGATGCCCTACCAGTTGTCATAAGGTCGGCTATGGGAGCCGGGGTCTCAGCCGCCGCTCAGCATTCTTCAACCAACGCGTCAATGTTTGCTAATCATCCCGGAGTGAAGGTCGTCGCGCCAAGCACACCCTATGACGCTAAGGGGCTGTTTCTCTCCTCCTTGAGGGACGGTAATGCTGTTCTCTTCTACGAGCACAAAAAGCTGTACCGTATGAGAGGGCCTGTACCCGAGCACGACTATGTTATTCCCCTTGGCAAGGCCGATGTGAAAAAGAAGGGAGATGACATAACCATCGTGTCCTATTCATACATGGTCCACGAGGCTCTCGCGGCTGCGAAGATCCTCGAGGATAAACATGGGGTCTCTGCAGAGGTTATTGATTTGAGAACCCTGTATCCATTAGACCGGGAAGCCATACGAGACTCTGTTTCGAAGACGGGCAGGATACTGGTGGTTGACGAGGGATGGGCCCCGGCAAGCATAGCATCTGAAGTCATAACCACTGCCATGGAGGAAGCTATAGAGTATATAGACTCAGTGCCTGCCAGACTTAACACGCTCCACGCACCCATACCCTTTAGCCCCCCTATGGAACAGTACGTACTGCCCAACCGAGACAAGATAGTTAACATGGCCCTCCAAGTGGTAGGAAAACGACCATGGGGGTGAGCCACGTGCCTATAGAAGTCAAGATGCCCAAACTGGGACTGACCATGGAGACGGGGAGAATAGTCGAGTGGAAAAAGAAGGAAGGCGACAAAGTCGAAGAAGGGGAAACGCTTCTGGTTGTCGAGACCGAGAAGATAACCAATGAGGTGAAGTCACCTGCATCGGGAATCATCGCTAAGATTCTGGCGAGTCCTGGTGACGAGGTGCCAGTCGGGCAAGTTATTGCAATAATAGTGGAGAGCCCCGAAGAGCTCGAGAAAACCCGTAAAGAATCAGCTTTGCCCAAAGCAGTGACAGCAGAGACTGTAGAAAAAAGCACTGAAAAGAAAGCCAGCACACCTACAGAAGGGCAGCCTGCTATAGCCACAGTTTCTGGCACCGCCGGTTTGGTTAAAAGACCTAAATCCACTCCAGCTGCAAGGAGACTAGCCGCCCGATATGAGATAGACCTGTCCAAGGTAAAGGGCACGGGTCCCAGGGGAATGGTAACCGAGCAGGACGTGAGGAGGTACCTTGAGGAGATAGAGACTCAGGAGAAGAAGGCCGAGGCAGTAGCCCCGCCTGTTCTCTCGAAGCCGCCTTCGGAAGAGGTTACTGCAGTAGGGCCTGTCAAGGGACGGTTGATGGAACCGTCACCGATGAGGGCGCGCATAGCCTCGAACTTGTACAAGTCATACTCGCAGGCGATCCACACCACACTGTTTATGGATGTCTGCGTGGATAAGCTTGTTGAGCTTAGAGGCATGATTGCGAAGGAAAAGAGGCCAAGCATAACAGCCTTCGTGGTAAAGGCCGTGGCAGAAGCTCTGGTTAAACACCCTTATATGAACGCGGGAATGATTAATGGAAAAATTATCATGTATGATGATGTGAATGTGGGTGTAGCTGTAGCCCTCGAAGATGGGCTAATTGTGCCCGTTATCAAACACGCCGATAAAAAGAGCATAGGCATCATATCCAGGGAAATAGAAGAGCTTTCCAGGAAGGCGAGGGACGGGACCCTGTCTATAGAAGACGTTGAGGGCTCTACCTTCAGCGTGTCCAATCTAGGCATGTATGACATAGACTATTTCGCACCGATAATATTCCCTGGCCACGCCGGGATACTAGGAGTGGGGCGCCTTAGGGATGTAGCGTCTCCCGGTGAAGATGGGGGAGTGGTTTTCAAGAAATGCATGACCCTTAGCATAACGTTCGACCATAGAGTCACCGACGGTGCTCAGGCAGCGATGTTCTTAAAAACCGTGAAAAGATATCTTGAAGAACCCCTTGAACTTCTTCTAGGTCTATAACTTTTTATATGTGGCACTAAGATTATTTCTCACGATATAACACGTCGAAAGTGCTTTTATTTATACCTAAGGAATTCGGCTTAGAGAAAAGGA
>JALTXS010000107.1 GCA_027048265.1 Desulfurococcales archaeon | reverse complement strand
CACGTAGCGGGGGCACCCGTGGAACCTCCGGAAGAGGCCCAGGACCTCCCTCCCGCTGGAGGGGAACACGTGGGTCTCCACCCTCTCCTCTAGGGGGAAGACCTGGCTGGACTGTAGGTAGAGTACAATCGCTGTAGACACCGCGCCATCAGCGTCCCAGTCACCCACCACGACACCCTCCTCGCCCTTCCACCGCACCATTTCGAACACCCCCAACGTCCTCGGGTTACTGTGAGAGCCGAGGGCCAGACTGCTCCGAAGCCAGCCCGCCCACAACACCGATGGCCAGCCTTTCCCACACACGCGGTACTGGGCTCCAGACACCCTCTGGTTTTCCGCTAGGAGCTTGGAGCAGCCCTCGCGGTACCCTTTTTGTCGCCTGGGGGCAAAAATGTATTGTACCAACCCCTCCGGGGAGAAGCCATGGCCCCCAGCGTGGGCAACGACAGGCTATGCCCCTGGGTGGACAGGGCCTTCTGGAGGCACCAGCCCTGGATGGACCACCCCGAGAACCCGAGGCGGCTTGACACCATAGTCTCGGCCCTCTCGAGGGAGCGGCTCGAGCCCCAGCCCCTGGGAGAGGATGAGCTACCCCATAGGCCGGAGGAGCTCCCCCACCTGGTTCATGAGGCATCCCATGTGAGGAGGGTCTTCGAAGCCGCACGCCGTGCCCCCAGCCTCCTTGATGGCGATACCTATGTATCTCGGGGGAGCCTCGAGGCAGCGCTGAGGGCCCTGGCCTACTCCCATGCCTTGGCTGTGAGGGCGGCTGAGGGGCGGGGATGCGGTTTCGAGTTCCTTCTAGCAAGGCCCCCCGGGCACCACGCGGGCTCCAGGGGAGCCGCGATGGGGGCTCCGAGCCTGGGGTTCTGCCTCTTCAACAACGTGGCTCTCGCGGCGAGGGAGCTCTTGGAGAGGCTGGGCGGCCGGGTGCTAGTCATTGACTTTGACGTTCATCATGGTAATGGGACGCAGGAGATATTCTACCACGACCCCCGGGTGGTTCACGTTGACCTGCACCAGGACCCCTCCACCCTCTACCCGGGCACGGGCTGGCCCTGGGACCGGGGTGAGGGCCCGGGGAGGGGATACAGCCTCAACCTGGTCCTCCCCATGGGGACGGGCGACGACGTTTTCGCCGACGCGGTTAAAGCGGGGCTTGAGTGGGGCCTTGAGGCCGCGGGGGGCGCTCCCTCAGGTATCCTGGTGAGCGCGGGGTTTGACGCTTATGTGGACGATGGGCTGGCCGGGCTGAGGGTTACGGCAGAGGGGTTCTGGCGCGCGGGGAGGATGCTTGCGGAAGCCTCCCGGAGGCTGGGCGTGCCCCTCCTCGTGTTCCTCGAGGGAGGGTATACGAGGGGGCTGGAGCGGGGGGCGAGGGGCTTTGTAAGGGGTATCCTGGGAAGGCCCCAGGACATAGACAAGCCCACATCGAGCTCTAGGAGGGTGTGGGAGCGGTACAGGGAGTGGAAGGCGACCGCCCTCAGCCCCAGGGTGTAGGGGGGCCTAGTGTTGCGGGTGCGGGGAAGGCGCTTACTTCTGGTGGTGAACCCCTACGCCGGGTGGGGGGGCCTCCTGGGTTACCCTGGGAGTGATGGCCTCCCTCTTCCCCCAGTCTCCCGTGGGCCCGCGCATAGGGCCATGGTGGCTTTTCTACGGGAGCTCAGGGCCCTTTCGGGCAGGGGGCTGGAGGAGCTACCCTTGGTCCCCGCTCCCGGTGCTCTGGGGGAGTGGGCCCTGCAGGAGGCCCTGGGCAGGTGGAAGCCCTCTCCAGCAACACGTGCTCCTGACAAGGAGGAGGCCCTAGGGGAGATGAAATGGTTTACTGAGCGCGAGTGTGGGGGCAGGAGGGATCTCCTGGTGTTCTCGGGAGGGGATGGCACCGCCTACGTACTTGCCAAACACTTGGGTTGTGGGGCTCCTATGCTGGGCGTTCCTGGGGGGAGTAAGATGTATAGCGAGGTCTTCGCCCTCTCCCCCCGCTACGCTGCCATGGGTGCAATTGGGTTTCTTTGGGGGGACGCAGGTGTGGAGGATGCCCTAGTTACCCTTGTGGATGAGGAGGCGTTAAACCGGGGGGAGTGGAAGGTGGTGGACCAGGTCCTGGTCCCCAGCGTGGAGGCCCCGGGTATGGTGAGGCAGGAGTCCAAGGACCCCCGCTCGTGGAGTCCGGAGGAGGTGGATTTGCTTGTTGACCACCTGGTTGGGGAAGTGCTCGAGGATGGTGCTCCGGTGGTCGTTGGGCCCGGGGGTATTCTCACCCGGCTTGCGGAGAGGCTGGGGTGGGTCAAGCCATTCGCGGGGTTTGCCGCCGGCTTTGTAGGTGGCGAGGTCTTCTGCCAGGGGTGCTCCAGCGTGGAGCTCCACCGTTTCGCCACGAGCCTAGGACAGGACAACAGGGGGGCGAGGGTGCTCCTATCACCCCTGGGGCGGTCGGGGTTCCTTCTTGGACGGGCAACCCGGGCTCTGACGCCCAACACCCTGGTACTCCTAGGGGGCGCGGATAGTCTGCTGGCCGTTTCTCCCCCCAGCAAGCTGTCGCGTCTCAGGGAGCTGATGGTCGATGCCTCGTATGCAAAGGCCCTCGGGGGGAGGAGGTACCTGAGGCTCCTAGCAGGCCCAGGGGAGTATTGGGTCCTCCCCCTCAGATACGTGTAACCCTGGGGGTGCGGTGGCTGGTATTACCTGGTGTTCTCTACTTTTACTCAGATGGCGAGGTAAGACAAAAAACCCAGGAGGGACAAAGGATCCCAGGAATCGAGGACAGGCCTGGGTGCTTCTTGCAGGGGGGAGTGGGGTGGCCAGAAAACCGGGGAGACAGAGCAAGCTCTTCGAATTCATGGAGCCTAGGCCCGCCCGTCGCACTAGCAGGGAGACAGGCGTGCAGGGAGAGCCTCTCCCCCAGCCCCTTGGGACAAAGA
>JALTXS010000106.1 GCA_027048265.1 Desulfurococcales archaeon | reverse complement strand
AAACTTTAAGAGGAAGCAACTGGCCATCTTTTAAACAGTAGTGTTTTCCGGGACAGTGCCGTCCCATTTCTTGCACCAATGAGATGTACAAGTAGCCCACGAGGGTAGGCTCATGGGGAATCCTAGAAAAGGGCTGGAAAAGCCCTCCCCCAGCGAGTTCAGTGAGTGGTTTGATAATGTCATAAGGGAGGCCGAGGTCTACGACTACGGCCGTTATCCTGTTAAAGGCACAGGAGTATGGATGCCCTACGGCTTCTCTATTAGGAGGCGGGTGACAGACCTCATAAGAAAGATATTGGACGAAGCGGGCCACGAGGAGGTCCTCTTTCCAATGCTTATCCCCGAGGACCTCCTTGTCAAAGAGGAAGAGCACATCAAGGGGTTCAGGGATGAGGTCTACTGGGTCACGCACGGCGGCCTCGAGGAGCTCGATGTAAAATACGCCCTCAGGCCAACCAGTGAGACTAGCATAAGTTTCATGGAGAGCCTTTGGCTAAGCAGCTACAAGCAGCTACCCAAGCTCTACTACCAGATTGTCAGCATATTCCGATACGAGACCAAGGCAACACGCGCCATGATAAGGCTCAGGGAGGTGACCACTTTCAAAGAGGCTCACACAGCCCACGCTACCTTCGAGGATGCTGACAGGCAGGTAAAGGAAGCCGTAGGCCTATACAGTAAGATATTCGACTCCCTAGGTATTCCCTACACTATACAGAAAAGACCCGACTGGGACAAGTTCGCCGGGGCCCTCTACACTATTGCCTTCGACACTATTATGCCCGATGGTAAAACCCTTCAGATAGGTACCGTACACCACCTGGGCCAATCGTTCTCCAAAGCGCTTGATGTAAAGATACAGCTTCCCAACGAGGAGAATGACTACGTGTGGCAGACCAGCTATGGTATTTCGGATAGGATAATAGCCTCTCTCATAGCAATTCACGGCGATAAGAGGGGACTTAAGCTACCCTATAGTGTAGCCCCTATACAGGTAATACTTGTTCCTATACCGGGTAAGGACGATGAAGAAAACGAGGCTGTGAAACGCCATATTGGCAGAGTGCTGGAGAGGTTGAAACAATGTGGAGTGCGCGCCAGAGTTGACTGGAGGGACGAACTTACGCCCGGAAGAAAATTCTATGAATGGGAGCAGAAAGGCGTACCCATAAGGCTTGAGATAGGGCCACGAGAGGCCAGAGAGGACACGGTCTTCATGGCTAGGAGGGACACTCTGGAAAAGAGGGCCATACCCCTGGATATGCTTTGTGAGACCCTAGAGCAAGAGGGCCAGTCTATCGACGAGTCCCTCAAAGAGAAGGCATGGAGTTGGATGAGGGAGAGGATCACCAGGTGCAACGACCTCGACGAGGCCAGGAAAAACCTAGTCTCGAAGAGGGGCATTGTGGAAGTCCCCTGGTGCGGCAGGGCGAGTTGCGGTCTCAGAATGGAGGAGGAAACTGAGGGGAAGACCCTCGGCTCACCTATACGTGTGGAGGAGGCCGAGTGGGCTAGGGGGTCAAAGTGCCCCGTGTGCGGTGCTCCAGCGGTTACTACAATGAGGCTGGCGAAGAGCTACTAGGGATGGCAAATAAATATAATACTCATGAACACCAAAAAGGGTCAAGGCGGGAGTGATAACCTATGCCCAAAAAGAGAGACAACAGAGGCAGGCACAAGGGAGCTAAAGGTTATGTCGAGAGAATACAGTGTGATAACTGTGGAAAAATAATTCCGGAGGACAAAGCTATATGCGTTACCCGCATGTACAGCCCCGTAGAGCCCCAGCTAGCAAGGGAGCTTGAGAAGAAGGGGGCAATAATAATGAGATACCCTGTGAGGAAATGCTACTGTGTGTCCTGTGCTGTGCACCTTGGAATTGTCAAGGTCAGGCCCGAGCACGAGCGGAAGCCGAGGGGCACAATTCTCTAGCTCGCAGGTTTTTAGACCATAATCACAACCACAATCTCTGAAGAGGTCATCCCTTGGCTCGGGACACCCTACTACTTCTTTACAGCAGGAGGTCTATCACTAGCCTGGACTTGATACCCCAGAGGGGATACGCGGGGAAAACTGGTCGCCTGGACATACTGATTAGAACCACACGTCTCATAGACGCTGACCAGGAGCTAACAAGTCGTCTCAACCTGTCTTACCTCCTAGTCCTTGAAGGACCTCCCCAACCACCACTGGCTGTGTGGTTAAAGGCTGGCTTCTGGAGCGAGTGTCTTACAGGGAGATGCCTAGAAGGGGAGGCAATGGTATTCTTCAGGGAACGTGCCAGACTGGGCCAGGGGGCTAAGCTGCTCAGAAAGAGCCTGATTGAGATACTTGGCGATGGACAGATCACCGGGAATAGGGAAATTGTTTTACTATCAGAGAGGGGAGACACCCTCTCAAGGAAAACATTGCAGAGACTCGCCTGCAGGGAAAGACTCCTAATAATAGCTGGCGGTTATGACGACCCCCCAGACTGGGTGTATGAGCGACCAGATTTTACAAAGATAGGGTTGGGCTCCAAAAGTTATCTCACAAGTCATGCTACATACAATTTCCTGAAGTGTCTCGAGCTCATGGCTGATGAAACACTACCATGTGTAGATGAGTAGACTGGAGGTATGTTAGGCTTTGCACTCTTCCTCGCAGATTCGTTTCATCACAAGAGCGTCCCTCTCAAGTATGGGGCTCTCAGATATTATAGTCGAGTCCACACCAGTCTCGCGAAGAGCCCTGCAAACCATCCTGAAGTCGGGCCCATACTCCTCCTCCGCCATAGTGTGATGCTCCCTCTCACCTCCCTTTCCATACTCTATCCGAGAGAAATGGCTATGCAGGGGCTTCACTACCTCGCTCCCAAGCTCCTTCTCGAACCTCTCTACAACCTTTATCAGGTCATCCAAGCTCTGGGGAAACCTCCCCTCGCTACGTGCATA
>JALTXS010000105.1 GCA_027048265.1 Desulfurococcales archaeon | reverse complement strand
CCGCCCAAGAAGCCTTTGATAATAGCCAACTCCAACCCCCCAATGGCGTCAAAACCTCGGGATCCAGCCTACCCTCTCGCGCGGGGGGTATATAAGGATAGGGGCCCCGCCTATACGCGCATAGACACCTAAGGACGCTCTCCCAGTACCTCCTCAAGCGCGTTCAGGAAAAGGTCGACCTCCCCACGCGTCCCCATGGTAACCCTAACCCACCTCTCTCCAAGCACAGTGGGGCGTACGGCCACTCCCTTCTCCCTAAGCTTCTTCTCCACGCCCTCCACCGGCATCTCTATGAGGAGGAAGTTCGCCCTGCTCCTGTAGGGGCGGGCCCCCATCTCACTTACCCTCCCATAGACTAGTGATTTCAGCTGGTCCACCTGCCTCACATGCTCGTAAACGTAGCCCGGGTCCTCCAACGCCGCTATAGCGGCCGCAGCGGAGGGCCGGGTTATGGGGAAGGGGGGTAGGGCCCTTCTAAGGGGGTCCAGAGCCTCTTCCCTAGCAATGGCGTAGCCCACCCTCATGCTCGCCAGCCCGAAGGCTTTGCTGAGGGTCCTGGTGACAATCACGTTACCATGGCCTAGGGCTAGGTCCTTGAGCGTCTCCCCATAGTACTCATAGTAGGCCTCATCCACCACAAACAGCGTCTCCCCATACTCCTCGACCATGCCCCTTAGCAGACCCGCGTCGATCAGGGGGGAGCCCGTGGGGTTGTTGGGCCGGTCTATGAAGAAGACCCTGCACCCGCCAAGACTCTCCAGCTCCTCCTCCCTAACCCTGAACTCGTCCCCCATCACGCTCATCTCAATGAGCCGGGGCCTCGCTCCCAGGAGGCGGGAGTATATAGAGTACATGGCGAAGCCATAACGGGGGAAGCAGACCCTGTCCCCCCGGTCCACGTAGGCGTCGAATATCGCCCTTATCACCATGTCGCTCCCCGCGGCGGGGAGGACCTCCTCCCTCCCCACCTCCGCGTAGTCAGCAAGGGCCTCCACGAGAGCCTCCATTATCTCTACGTCGGGATAGCGGTTCATCCGGGCCAGCTCCCGCTCAGCCGCCCTGAGAACATGCTCGGGCGGGGGATTGGGGGACTCATTCATGTCCAGCCTTGCAACAATCCCCCTGTAGGTACGGGGCTTGTAGATAGGAGCCTCCATGACCCAGGGCTTGGGCTTTACCATGCCAGGTCACCTACTCTCTATCTCCTCCCTCCCCTCTATAACTGGGACCGTGAAGGAGTCCTCCCAGCCAAACCGGGGCTCCACCAGCCTAATCCTACCCCCTCGGTCCACGTATAGGTCGACCGCCCTCCAAATCCTCTCCCCCGCGAGGGCCTCCTGCCACCCATACTGGGGCTTGGAGAGAGCCACCGCGGAGCCCACCACCTCCACCCCCGCGCGTCTTAACGCCTCTAGCGTGGCAACTAGGGTCCCACCCGTAGAGACAGCGTCGTCCACTATGAGGACTCTCTCCCCCTTCTCCACGCCATATACGTGGTATTTGCCCGCCTCGTAGCCCGACGCGTAGTCCACCACAACGCCCTCTACGGGGTACCATCTCTTCCTCACAACCGCCAAGGGCCTCCCCGCCAAGTAGGCCACGGTGGAGCCCAGGGGGAGGCCTAGGGCCTCCGGGACCACGACCTTGTCATAAGACTCAGGGGGGAACTCTCTTACAATGAGCTTCGACATAACGCTCACGAGCAGGGGCGGGGGTGGGGGAATGTTATCGGTAAGCATGTTAACCACATAGAGATAGTAATCTCTCCCCACCCCCTCCCTCACGTAGACCCGGGACCTCCTCATACCCTCGCGCACCAGCTCCCACTGGAGCCTGTAAAGCATGTCCCCGCTCCCCGATAGGAGCCTGTGGAAGCAACTCCACTCCCCCGTGTGGCACGAGGGGCCCTGGGGCACCGCCACGTACACGAGGGAATCCCCGTCGCAGTCCACCAGAACCTCAAGAACCTCTAGCACGTTACCGCTTGTCTCCCCCTTCATCCACAGCTTTCCCCGGCTCCGCGAGTAGAACCAGGCCCTCCCGGTCTCCAGGGTCCTCTCAACCGCTTCCCTGTTGGCATAGGCCTGCATGAGCACCTCCCCATTAACGGCGCTCACCACCGTTACGGGGAGGAGGCCCCCGCAGGGATAGTTGAGCGCCTCCACTCCAGCCCCGGCTCTTATGCGCAGCCCCGTCGAGGACAAGCACATCACCTGGAGAAGCATATTGAACCCTGCAAGAGGACACAGTACAGCCAGGTGTGTGGTGCAGGCGGTGCTAAAAAGCCTTGCGCCACCTAGCCGACATCAAGTCGCCGGGACTCCACAAGAGCTATAGCCCTGCCCAGGTCCGTGAGCCTATAGCGTCCCCTCTTCCTCACCAGGAGGCCCCATTTCCTGAGGCTGGAGAGCCTGTTCCTCACGGTCTTGGGCTTCACGTTGAGCATGAGGGCAATCTCGTCCGACTCAATGTTCTCCTTGTAGAGGAGTGACTGGAGAATCCTACGGTCCAGCCCAACCATCCTCACCCCAGAGCGGTCCCAGGGTAGGGATAGGGGAGAGCCCCGCATCTCCGTCCTCAGCGTGTAGCCCCTCCCCAGCAGGTCCAGCACCCACTTGACAAGAATAACCGGCCCCAGGGGCCCCCGGGTGCTGAGCACAAGTTCCTTGCCCTCGCACATCCTCAGCGACTCGAGTACTGTGGCGACGTTCTCATAAAGGCTCCCAGCGTCCAGCCTAATGAGGTGGACCACACCCCTCCCCTGGGAGGTGCAGTGGGTCCTCACCCCCTCATAGGCATCCACAATGCTGTCCACCAGCTCCTCCACGTAGAGCACCACAATGTCCTCACTCCTAGCCCCCAGGTCCTCCAGCTCCCCCACCACGGGGTCGGGGGAGTATCCCAGCCCCATCAATATGCACCTGGCCACCCTAAGCC
>JALTXS010000104.1 GCA_027048265.1 Desulfurococcales archaeon | reverse complement strand
CCCCGGAGGCCACTGTTCCGCTTATGGTTGCTAGTTGCTCGCCCTTTATCTCGGCTATGACCTGCCTTATTGCGCAGGTGTCGCCCTTGGGCAGTACTATGAGGTATCCCTCGAAGACCCGAGTCTCGCCGGGCTGGAGCGTGTGTATGGTGAAGGGGTCGACCCAGCCGGTGCTGGTGCTGAGGTGGGTGTAGTAGGGAGCGTATATGCCGGCGGCGAAGTCCTCATAGTAACCCGAGACCCAGTCCTCCACCGCTCCTAGCTCCTCCTTGGGCGTGGGGGCGTAGTGGCGACCGGTGCCGAAGCCGGGGGTGAAGGTCCATCCCTTCTTGAAGCTTATCGCGTAGCCGGAGACCAGGTCGGTGTAGGCCTGCTCGCCCTCGTTGGTAAGGGTGGTCACGACGTGGAGGTAGGGCTTGCCGCTCTCGAGGGTGAACCTCATCTCCACGCGTATGTCCTTCCAGTATCCCGTGAGCACCACTGTGGCGTTCTGGGGGGTGTTGTCGATCACCTGAATGTTCTCAACGTCGAACTCCGCCCAGTTGCCCCACCCGTTGACAGGGAGGCTGAACTGCGCTATGATGTCCGCCCCCACCTGCCCGTCGACCACGGGAGCCAGGTCAATTATGTTGCCCCTCGTAACACCCCAGGGCGGCAGGGTCCCTATGCCGAAGGTCGCGGCGAGGTACTCGTTCATCAGAGTAAGGTCCCCACTGCTAAGCGCCTCTCCCTCGGCTATTGGGGTGGGGCCCCAGATTACCTGGACGCCCTCCTCCGCCTGCGATGACGCGGGCGATGCAGCTGTAGTCAGTGCTAGTAGGAGTAGGAGAGTGGTGGCTAGAAGGACGTGTCTCAGGGAGCCTGCGGGTCGAGTCCGTGTAGACATACTATCCCTCCCGGAAAATGGTTCATGAATAACATGGTCGTGTGGGGGTTTAACCCTAACTCTCAGCGTCTTCTAAAAACACTACTCCCCGTCCAGCGGTATTACTTGCGGGAACTGTAATCCCCAAGTCCAACCAGACGTGTTGATGCAGGTGAAACGTTTAACACATCCTAACAATATAGTAACGGGTGGAGGACGAAAGCCTTGAGACTCCCCAGTGCGCTTCACAGGCTACTGGGGGAGCTGAGGAACCTCCTCCGGGGCCAGATAGAGGGGCTCAAGCAGCAGAGCGTAGAAGCCATTAGGCTGGAATACCTGGAGCTAGAGAACGCCTTCCTCACCCTCGTTCTTGGAAGCGCCGTGGGCATGCCCCTCATGCCCCTGGGCCTCTCCATGGAGCTCCTCCCCCTGGTCAGGGAGGAGCTCGTGGTTATGGAGAGGAGGCACCGGCTGGGGGGCGATACTCTGGCGGAGTTCTTCGGGAGCCTGGGGGGAGAATGGTGACAGAGAGTACAACTACTGGTGCCGATATTCTTGATAACCTTTTTGCTGGAAAGGGAGGCGACGGGCCCCACTTGGTGATAACCTCGGGCAAAGGGGGTGTGGGTAAGACCACGGTGAGCATACTTGTTGCTGATGCCCTGGCTAGGAAGGGGTGGAGGGTCATTGTGGTTAGCCTGGACCAGGCCAAGCACCTTCAGGAGTACCTGGGCCTGAGTGAGACCAACCGGGCCTACCGTGTGGATAGGGGCCTGTGGGCCCTCCAGTTCGACCTGGAGCGGGAGGCGGAGCGGTTCACCCAGGAGTACGTGATGCTCCTCCAGCAGATAATGCCGGGGCTCAAGGCACTCAACCTGGAGAAGTACGCGGAAGTGGTGCGCAACAGCCCGGGGTTCGAAGAGGAGATATACCTCAGATACCTAGAGAGCCTCTACTCCAAGAGGGAGTACGACTACATTGTGGTGGACACGCCCCCCACAGGGATAACCCTCCGCATACTGGGACTTCCGGGCAACTACGTGTTCTGGCTCGAGCGTCTCTCGGAGCTCCGGGAGAGGATAGTGAGTTCACGCTACGTTATAAGCAAGGCCCTGGGCGAAAGGCGCGAGGTCAGGGACCCCGTCCTGGACAAGCTCAGGGAGCTGAGGAAGCGCTACGGGAGGCTCAAACAACTGCTCTCAAGCCCCCGTGATACGAGCTATGTCATAGTGGCCACCCCCGAGCCCCTCCCCGTCTTCGAGGCCCGCAAGACCCTCGAGCAGCTGCGCAGGCTGGACGCGACAGTGAGGCTCATTGCGGCCAACAAGGTCCTCCCATCCGACAAAGCCAGGCTCCTCGGCGTCCACGAGGTCCAGCAGAGGAGCCTCGAGGAAATAGAGAAACTCCCCTGCCCCGGCGATTGCCAGAGGATAGCGATAATGGCCACCGAGGAACCACCCCACAGCCTCACCGGGGCCCGGAGGCTCCTGGAGCGAGTTGCTTCTCTCCAAGAAGTATTAAAAGCTTGAACCTAACTTGTTCCTCATCTAATAAGGTCCCAAGTAAGCCAAGTCCGCTATTCCTACTAGATTTAACGCCAGAGGCTCCTTATGTGGGGGGCTATGTTTTTGAGCACCTGTAGGCGTGCCAGCCTCTGTCTTCTCCTCTCCTCGGCCTCTCTCGTAGGGGGAAGGCTGCGGGCAGGGGCATCTGGGGGAAAGGGCTGGCTTCTCCCCTCTCCTCCTATGTGGACGAGGGTGAAGTAGCTGGTGGTGGCGAGCCTCTCCCTCCCCGATTGGGGGTCGAGGGCGTGGACCTCTACGTAAGCCTCGAGGCTGCTCCTCCACGCTGCAGTTGCCCGGGCCCTGATCCGCACTATCTCGCCCCGCCTTATGGGGGTATGGAACCCGGTCTCGTCGAGGGCGGCTGTGACCGCCACGCCCCTTGATGTTAGGCCCCCTACTATGCCCGCGAGCTCGTCCATTGCTTTGAGGAGCCGGCTGGCGTGGAGCACGTTGTAGGCGAGGGTGTCGGGGGTGTTCACGAGGAAGAGACTCTCCGCAGTAGTATTCCCCTGACTCGGACCTAGAGAG
>JALTXS010000103.1 GCA_027048265.1 Desulfurococcales archaeon | reverse complement strand
ACATTCTCACCCTTCTTTATCAAGGGGATGGCCTGTCTCTGAGGCTCAGTCGGCTCCCTGAACCGCTCTTTAAACCACTCCTCGACATAGGGCCTCAAATATCCCCACAAGAGACTGCGCGCCCCCTAGCGTTTGGAGACATGTGCACAATCTAGCAGACATATTATGTGATCGGTGGAGGAAAGGGTTAATTACGGATTACCCTATACACGCAAACAGTGTACAGCCTGGATAACCATATATAGTTGTATATGGCGGTGGAAAACCCTTGAACGGTGATGTTGGGGAGACTCTTCTTAGATGCGTTAGTTGTGGAGGAGAGTACAAGCCAAGCCCAAGGCTGTTCAGATGTCCCAGATGTGGCGGATTGCTAGAGGTGGTCCTAGGGAACCTCACATGGAGTCCCAGGGGGAAAGGTGTGTGGAGATATAGGGGTTTGCTACCACAAACAAAGGCAAGTCCTGTTACCATGGGCGAGGGTAGTACTCCTCTCATCGCGTCACGTCTGCATAAGGGCCTATATTATAAGTTCGAAGGGTCAAATCCAACGGGGAGCTTCAAGGACAGGGGCATGACCGTTGCCACGACTATAGCTCTCGATAATGGTGCGAGGTCAGTTATAGCAGCTAGTACGGGAAACACAGCATCAAGTATGGCAGCATACGCCTCGCGCGCTGGTCTCAGGCCTGTAATATTCCTCCCAAGGAACAAGGTGGCAAAGGGGAAGATACTCCAAAGCATAGCCTATGGAGCTGTAATAGTGTGGGTGGAGGGTAGCTTCGACGATGCAATATCGCTTGCGATGAAGTTGTCGGAGGAGAAGCAGAGCTACTATCCGATGAACTCCTTCAACCCCTGGCGCCTTGAAGGTCAGAAAACACTCTACTATGAAGTATTCGAGGACTTGGGAAAAGCGCCGGATGCAATGGTGTATCCTGTTGGCAATGCTGGTAACATCAGCGCGGGATGGAAAGCAGCGCAGGAACTATTAATGCTGGGTGTGGCCGACGAGGCGCCGAGGTTCTTGGGAGTCCAGGCAAAGGGAGCAAGCCCTATCGCGGACGCGGTGTCGAGAGGACTTGATAAACCAGTGTTTGTTGACAGGCCAGAGACTGCTGCAAGTGCTATACGTATTGGCAAGCCGGTTAACTGGCAGAAGGCTCTCAAAGCCATAAGGGAGAGTAATGGGACCGCGGTCATGGTGAGTGATGAGGAGATAATCCAGGCCCAGAGGACCCTTGCTAGGCGTGAGGGAATAATAGTGGAGCCAGCGAGCGCGGCATCATATGCCGGTTATTTGAGAATGTTGGAAGAGGGGCTAATTGATAGGGGCGACACAGTAGTTCTAGTGCTCACGGGACATGGTCTCAAGGATCCTGCATCGCTTGAATCCATGGTGTCGAACGAGATAATTGTAAAACCCAGCGTGGACATTGATGAACTCGACAGGACACTAAGAGCGATTTGATGGTGTTCTTTAAAAGCCTAAAAATAGGAACGACGCTAAGAAGCCTTCTTCTCTTTACCAGAATACTCCTTGAGAAGGCTCTCTAGGTCTCTTAGTGCCTCTTTCTTGTAAGCAGGGTTTTCTGCTAGAAGTGCCTTGTAAACGATGGCATTCATTTTGGCCATGAATGTGAGGGCCTTCTCCAACTGTGTCACTTTCTCCTCGATCTGCTTCAGATGTGCGTTGAAGTGATTCATTCCATCGACTAATGAGTTCAGTACAATGATTAGCTCGTCATCGTGATGATGGTGGTGATGGTGATGATGGTGCTCTTCAGCCATCTCCGGGTGTGTTTCCATAACCTCCTCCATAACCTTTTCTATGTCCTCCTCCTTCTTGGGCATAGTCATTCTAAGCTTTACCATTGTAACCACCCATCATACTTCTGCCCTTGGGGGATTTTAAAAAGATAGCTAACCACGCGACTAGAATAGGAGAGATTCAACCATGCCGGCCAAGAGTGTTACACCAAGAAAAACGTTCAATGCCTTATATGCCGCCTTGGCAAGTTCCCTCCTATTGGTTCTCGCAAACCTTATGCCAATCAACACAACCACGAGCCCAGAGATGAGCGAGGATGCCAGGGCAACCTTTCCGAATATCCCAAGCATGTACATGCCCAGCAGGGTAAAGATAATTAGGATAAGCACCGCTATGGAAGCCCAGCTCGTCACCCTGAACCCGTAGACTGCGGGTAGCATGGGAACCCGGCTTCTAATATAATCCTCTACATAGAATGAGCTTATATACCATATATGCACAATGGCCCACTCTGCTATAAGCAATCCTAATAGGAAAGCCCCTATCCCGGGTGCCCCCGTGGCTGCCACATAGCCTCCGAAGGCGGGCATACCCCCAGCTATACTGCCTAATACTATGTTTAGAACAGTCCTCCTCTTAAGGAGAACTGTATATAAAAATATGTCTACTACGAACCCAAGAAGTCCTGCGATGAAAACCCAGACGTTTACCATATACGCAAGAGCTAGCCCGCTTACGAGGAAGGCAAGGGAAACTAGAAGAGCTGTTCTTGTCGAGATTTTGCCCGAGGGGAGGCTTCTACACTTGGTTCTCTCCATCATGCCGTCTATGTCCCTGTCAAAGTACATGTTAAGCCCCGTTGTACCAGATATGCTTAGGTATAATGAAGCTGTCAGTGTGAGAAGAGTGCCCAGATCTATCCTACCCAGGGAGCCAATAAAGTAACCAGCTACGCCGCTCAATACGAGGAAAAGGGTCTGTCTGACCTTAAAGAGGTCAGCCACAACCAAGTGCATGAGATAGGGTGTAGATGTGGACCCGTTACAGGGTCTTTGCAAGGTTGTCCCATCCACCGTCCTTATACCTCACGTTCCTGTACCGCACGGTGCCAGCTGGCTCCCCGCAGTATTCACCTATCATCATACACCTGATACCCTTATTACTGCATATACTATACACGTGTTCAGGGTC
>JALTXS010000102.1 GCA_027048265.1 Desulfurococcales archaeon | reverse complement strand
CCACACTCTTTGTGGTAATCCACTCTAAAATTTGCCAAGCCACCTTTATTACAAGTAATGTGCCACCATACATTGAACTCCTAGCATGTTAATACTGATAAAGAGCTTGGTAGTGTTGATGAGACGTTATTAACCCGACTCGGGACAATGATAAAAAGCGTGCTACATCAAAAACACCTTAAGAGCCCGGTGATGCGGCTGGCATAGCCTAGCTGGGCCTAGTGGGGTGGCAGAATTGCCTGAGATAAGGCTCTCTATATCAAACCCCAGGGCTAGTGGAAAGGTGGTTAAGGTAAAAGCAAAGGCAGACGAGAGCATACAGGTTGACCAGTCTGTTAATGAAAAAAGGGAACTACCTATAGCCAAGGTAAATCCTGATACTCTTAAGGAGATTGGGGAGAACGTCAAGGTCATAACACTCAGGTTCAAGGGAGAGGCCGATAAGAAAATAAAGATACATTTGAAAGCTATTCCGGACAATGGTGTTGAAAAGGGTGTTGTTAACGTCCCAATGGACATACTAGCTAACGCTGTGGGAGAACTAGAGGCGGAGGGGGAGTTGTTCGAGGCAAGAGCATGGCAGATAGTCCTCGACGAGGAGAAGAGTCAGAGACTAATAGGATTGAAGATAAACGACGAGATACCTGCATCAATGGTAGGGCTGGAGGGCAAGCTCGTAATACGGGGAGGAAGCGACAGCTCAGGATTCCCCATGAGGCCCGACATAAGTGGAGGTGTTAAAAAGAGGGTTCTCCTAAGTGGGCCTCCAGGCTATAGACCTCGTAACAAGGGAGAGAGACGGAGAAAAACAGTGAGAGGAAACACGATAACACAGGATATTGTCCAGGTAAACGTAAAGTGGGTTACCAGTTAAACACGCTTTTTTTGAAAAACAGGCTTATCCACAATTTAATGAATTAATACATAGTGCGAACATACATGGCCGAGAGTGAGGGGGACAATTTGGACAAAAAGCCCCAGCCGGAAGTCAATATAGGTATGGTCGGCCACGTGGACCATGGCAAGACAACACTAGTCGCTGCACTCACTGGCATATGGACCTCCAAACACAGTGAGGAACTCAAAAGGGGGATGACAATAAAGCTAGGATACGCAGATGGCGACATATACAAGTGTGACAACTGCCCTCTGCCCGACGCATACACCCCCTTCCCCAGGTGTGAATCGTGTGGCGACGACTCCCAACCACAGCTGCTAAGAAGAGTCTCATACGTTGACGCGCCTGGCCACGAGATACTTATGGCAACCATGCTCTCCGGAGCAGCGATTATGGATGGGGCCATACTAGTTATTGCGGCTAACGAGAAATGCCCCCAGCCCCAAACGGCAGAGCATTTCGCTGCCCTCGGCGTCATAGGTGTGAAGAACCTGGTGATAGTGCAGAATAAGGTGGACGTAGTCTCTCCAGAGAGGGCGAGAGAAAACTACAATGAGATAAAAAACATGATAAAGGGAACATGGGCAGAAGATGCCCCCATAATACCAGTTAGTGCTCTTAAGGGAGCCAACATAGATGCATTACTAATGGCAATACAGGAGTTCATACCAACACCACCAAGAGACCCCAGCAAGCCCCCCTTTATGTACGTGGCGAGGAGCTTTGACGTGAACAAGCCGGGCACACCCCCTGAGAAGCTTGTAGGAGGAGTAGTTGGGGGGAGCCTTCTACAGGGAGAGCTAAGGCTCGGCGATGAGGTAGAGCTTACACCTGGCATAAGAACAGTAACTACGGGGGGTAGAGAAGAGTACGTTCCTATAACAACTAAGGTTACCAGTCTTAGGTTCGGTGATATAGAGGTGGAAGTGGCGAGGCCCGGCGGTCTCCTAGCTGTAGGGACTGAGCTGGACCCCTCTGTCACTAAGTCGGACGCGCTTGTAGGAAACGTTTTAGCAAAGCCTGGTCATGCGCCAGAAGCTACGAGGACACTAACTATAAGGTACAACCTGTTAGAACGAGTTGTAGGGCTTAGAGAGCTTGTCAAAGTAGAGCCACTGAAACCAAGAGAGCCACTCATGATAACCGTGGGAACAGCCATAACACTTGGAATCGTAACAAAGGTTGACAAAGAAAGGATGGAAGTCTCCCTAAGGAGACCTGTAGCGGCAATACCGCAGAGCAGGGTAGCTTTCAGCAGACAGGTGTTCGGTCGATGGAGACTAATAGGATGGGGTATAGTAGAGTAGGTTTAGAAGAACTTATCGATGAAATGAGGAAAAGGAAAGCTGAGTTCCTTCTAATCATTGACACAAATATGATGCTAGACATGATGAGGGGAGTCCCAGTAAGGGAGCCTCTAGAGGAGGAGCTGGGGGCTAGGATCATCCCAGTCACTACTAAGACCGTACTGGAAGAGCTTGAAAGGCTGGCAAGGGATTCGAATAGTTTAAAGATCCTTCTAAAAACGAGACTTGGGGAAATACTGTCAGATATCTTGGTACTTGATAGCGTTGACAGGGTGTCGGCCGATAGGGACATAGAAGCTCTTGCTTTAAGACTTAAGAACGCGGGTGTCGGTGTGGTTGTAGCCACTAATGATAAGAGGCTTAGAAAAAGGCTCAGAGATAGGGGTATAGATGTTGCGTTTTTCAGGTGGGCCCATAAGAGAGTACAGTCGTCGCTAGGTAGGACAATATAGTCTACCAGGATAGTGTTAGGAAATAGTTTTTAAACTAAATAGTAGGAATCACTGACTATGGAACCTATATCAACTTGGGCTCCTCGGACTCTTTAACCTGGTCCACACAGCTCTTGAGCGTTCGAAAATTGACGCGGGGTGATCACTTAGTTGTACCTTGTGTCCCACGTGAGAGACATTGTAAGGATACCACCCGATAGGCTGGGAGAGCCTCTCGAAGATGTTTCAATAAGTATACTTAATCAGAAATACTCTGGCTTATACGACAAGGGACTTGGCATAATCATAGGCGTCTATAATGTAGAGGTTGATCCCCTGGGAAAAATAATTCCAAACGACGGCGCAACCTATCATAACGTCGAAATGGACATAATAAGCTACAAGCCCTTCCTCCACGAAGTCGTCGAAGGGCCCGTAGTCGATGTTAAGAGCTTCGGGATATTCGTGAGGATAGGCCCTATTGATGGATTTGTTCACAAGTCGCAGATTTCTGAAGAGTATGTGGAATACGACCCAACCCGGCCAGGATTCATATTGAAGGACACCAGGAAAACCATAGAGATAGGGGACATGGTCAGGGCAAGAATTGTTGGAATAAGCGCTGGCTCAGAGAGGGAGGGCATCCGCGTTCAGATGACTATGAGGCAACCGTATCTAGGAAAGATAGAATAGTGGAAAAAAGGGTGGACTCGATGCCTGCGGCCCGTAGAAGTAATTTCAAGGCCTGCCTCAAATGTAAGATGCTAGTCGAACCCGAGAAGGAAATCTGCCCCAACTGTGGAGGAAGGGACTTTACATACGAATGGGAAGGAGCGGTTATAATCATTGACCCGAGCAAATCGGAAATAGCGAAGCTCCTCGAAATAGAGAAACCCGGGCGATATGCAATAAGGATAAGGTAGCCAAAATGTTAAGGCTACCTACATGGGCGCGTCAAATCCTCTCGAAACCCATAGGTATCCTTTATCAAGGCGACTCGCTTTGGAAGAATCACTCGCACATACTAAGTAAAAAGCCAACTGTTACAGTTGGGGATATTGTTACAAGAGACTACATAAAAAACCTAGGGAAGGCCCCCTCACTGGCAGTAATAGATGGGAAAACACAACGTACAATAGAATCTGGAAAACTAAGCGGAATAGATGAGTTGTTTGACGAAACAAAAGAAGCGACTAACCTCCCCGGTACTATAAACATATGGGAAATCAGGGCAATTCTATCAGAGATCCTACCAGGCTTTCCTAACATTAAGACATTGTTAAAAGTTTACGGAGAAGAGGATCTGCTAGTACTCCCCATTCTCCTCACATTATCTGCGCACATAGACTTCAATGTCCTGTACGGACAGCCCAACATGGGAGTAGTTGTTATAAGGACCAACCCTACATCACGAGCACTAGCAGAGGCGGTGACCCAAGCGATGGAAGCTAACATTCCAATACATAAAGAGAAGCATAAAGAGAAGTAAGTAATAATGTTAACACACGGCATACCAAAGCCGAGAGGAAAGATGCGGGCCTACACAGATATCGTCTGGAGGGGGCTGTTCACATTGGAGATAGACTTGGAAGAATTCAAGAAGAAATACCCGAACCTATGGAAGGAACTATCCAAGGATCAAGGAACACGGATTAAGATAAAAGACCCATTAAGAGGATACAACCCGACAGTAATTGACTTCATACAGCGGGCTTCTACCAAGGAGGAAGCTCTAGAGGTTATCGACTACATGGAGAAGAGGGGTGAAATTAACCGGTCCTATGCAGAGAAACTCAGGGAGATAATAAACGAACACGGCCCAAGGTTCTTTGGTCCTAAGCGTGAGGATGGATACTATCTAAAGAAGTATTATGCATATGATGACGAATAGTTTGTAGTAATATTCGTAATGAAGGATAATCGCTAACTAGCAAGCCTGTTCCAAAGCTAATATTACAGAGTCAGTGTTGTTTCAAGTTTTGTCCAGTTGAGGCTAGTCAAAGAGTGTGCAATTTATGCACCCTTGAATATATAACCCGTCTAATAGTTAATTGCCAGATAATACTAGATGTTATTTAGTTTTTTATGAAGATTTTATGAAGAGGGCTCCACATGCCAAAATCCTCGCTGGTTGCTATTATAGCATGATTTTATTGAGTGACTGGGAACTGTTGTTGTATGTTTTTGCATATACCTGGTTTATTCCAATACTTCTCAGTACGTGTAATAGTTTATTAAAACAAGCGAGAGATAGCCACGTAGGGATGAAGATGCGCAGAGCACTTATATTGCTAGGCATAATAGGCTTTATAGCAATAATGGATACTTCGTTCATGCTAGGCATAATAGCTTCTTATGCAAGAAAGCTTGGAGCAGATGAGGCCCAGGCAGGCATTATTGCTGCACTTTATTCCCTAGTAGCCATCCCAGCGAGCATAGTAGCGGGTATTCTTGTTGACCGTATAGGACGTAAGAAAATGCTTGTGATGGGACTTGCTGGCGATGCTTTGTTCGTATACCTATACAGCCTTGCCTCATCTCCTCTCCAGTTAGCATTATATAGAATATTGCACGCTATTGGGGGGAGCCTGGTCTACCCTGCAAGTCTATCAATGGTGGCAAACGTTTCCACCGAGCGTAACCTTGGCAAGTCTGTATCCTTCTTCCTGGTCATGGTGGCAACGTCAGTAGCCATAGGCAGTTTTATGGGAGGCGTTCTAGTGGAATCGTATGGGTTCCATTATGCCTTTAGAATCCTGAGCCTCTTCCTATTAATGGGCCTGATAATAGCCACGTTCTTTATACCTAATACGCTTAGCACCAGGAAAGGTAATGAGAAACCTCCCCTTATAACTACGCTGAGAAGGCATGCAAGGAGAATCATTATTGGCGCCATGGCCATATTCTCCCTATATCTAGCCTTTGGGTTCGTTGTAGGCGGCCTTCCTCAGGCCCTGGAGATTTACAGGGGGTTGGTTCATGAAAGTGCTGCTGGCTTATCGGGTAAGTTTATTGGGATTTCCTCTGGATTCAGCATAATATTCTTCCTATTTGCAGGCTGGCTCCTTGATGCTTACAGGGAAAAACTAGTAATGGTAACGTCATACTTGGCCCTCTTCTCTGCTATGCTCTCGCTGACACTCTGGCTTCTAGAAAAAATGTTCCTCGCTACAGCCCTTGTGCTGGGGTTCAGCATAGCATCGCTTATGACGCTGAGCACGTGGATTATGCTAAGGGTGGATGAAAGCATTAGGGGGACTAGCATGGGCCTCCAGCAGACAGTTAACATTATTGGAACAGGGATTGGTGCCACATTGTCAGGACTATTACTTGAAGCAGGCTACGGCTCTGAGATCTTCATGTTTCCTGCAGCATTTTCTCTAATAGCGCTCCTCGCAACACTCTTAATACAATGACATGGATCCAGTTAGTCTATTTTGATGAAACTATCTTGAAAACAATGCCATCATAGAGTAAATCGTCTTCCCCAATACGCTTCTTACTCTTCGCATCTACAGCGTATAGAAATCTCTCGGCAAAATCCGTATGTATTATCCCAGCAACATCCCTAGCAGTCATGGACTTGGGAACCAGATAGACGTCCGGTAGCACGTTTCCTTTAGAGTCACTGAGTTTCCCAAGGTCCTCTACGGGATATACTGATATTAGGCCAAGCACGTCAAATACAAGTGTCTCCACTGCTTGCTGGACTCCCGTGTTACCCCACTTGTCAAGCACATTTTTCCTTATATACTCAAGTGCCTTTTGTTGTGTCACGCTAAGTCTTTGCTGCTCCTTTACTGTGAAATCACCTGAACCGGGAATATAGTTGATCAGGTTCTGTTTGGAGGCCTTCTTTAGTGCAAGCTCTGCAGCAGCTGATACGGGTATAACGTAAACTCCGGGGAAGGCTTCTTTCAAACGACGTATACCCTCTTCGGCAGAAGGTATATCGGCCTTATTAGCCGCGATAATGAAGGGCTTAGATATATTGAGCAGCATATCAGAGAACCTTCTCAGGTCATCGTGGGTCCAGGAAGTGAGCTTTTTCGACACAAGTCCAGCGGAGGAAAGAGCCTCAACCACATGCCTCCTTTTGATTGATAGTCCGGAAAGCTTGTTATATATTGCGTCAACGGGGTCCTTTCTACCAGTTTCTACACTCAGGGCAAAGCGCTCCCAATCCCTAGCGACAATTTTTTCGAACCATAGCTTTATTTCATCGAGGATTTCCTGTGCCTCTTGAACAGGGTCTCGGCTACCAGGGTCTATGGGATTGCCTTCCTCATCTGTGGAGCCTGACGCATCTACCACTAGTATAAACGCGTCCGCCTGTCTTATATCATCCATAAACTTGTTTCCAAGCCCCCTGCCCTCATGAGCACCTCTTATCAGGCCCGCCACGTCCATCATGTTAACAGGAATGAATCGAGTCCCATTTATACAGTAGCCTGTCCTTGGGTTGCATCTTGGTAGTCCGAACTCTGCGTGAGGACACCTTTTCCTCACATAAGCTACCCCAGTATTCGGCTCTATTGTCGTGAAGGGCCTGTTCTCTATACTTACCTGGGCCTGGGTAAGTGCCGCGAAAAGAGTAGATTTACCAACGTTAGTCTTTCCAACAATGCCTACCAGCGGGGGCTTATAGTTAGCCAAGCTCCTCGACACCTCCTCCAGAGCCTCTCAACACAAAGCTATGGGCAGCCTTCTCTGCATGTTTGAGTATAAGGTCTAATGCGTCCTTACCCCTACTATGGACCTCGTATTGAAAATAGGCGAGGTTTACAGGGTATATGTCAACCCTACCCGCATATTTGCCGAGCTCGTGTTTCAGCAGATACAGTTTTTTCTTAAGAACACGCCTTTCCTCCATCTTTGCCGAATGCAAAAGCGTCTCGGGCTTGGGGATAAAGGGATTAACGCTCACCTTAACCCTCCGCCTGTCACCTATTATTTCCTTCACCCGCTTTACCTGGTCTACTATCTTGAGCAAGTCATCCTGGGATTCGCCCGGTATCCCAACCATGTAATACAGTTTCACCCCCATGCCAAGCTCAGCAACATGTGATGCTACTTCCAATACCTTTTCGTTTTGAATATGTTTTCTAAGCACACGCTGTAGCCCAAATACTGGAGTCTCAGGCGCTATTGTAATAGTCCTCTGACCCACTTGTTTAACAAGTTCTATTCTTTCACGGTCAAGTGCATCAGCTCTCACGCTTGGAATGCTGGCAGCTATACCCTCGTCTGATAAGAATTTTAGAAGCCTTTCACCCAAGGGAGAGTCAAAGAAGCTTAGTGTGTAGAAGGCTACTCGTGATAACCTGTTGACCTCAAGGCCCTCCTCTATTATGCGTTTGAGCGTTTGGAAGCTCCTCTCCCTCCTCACCCTTGTGATAGCGGCCTCCATGCAAAAAGCACAGCCCCGAGCACACCCCCTAGAAGGCTCTACCATAAGTGCACGCCCGAACACCGGCTCGGTCTTAGGATTCTGTATCTGCTTAATAGGGTGGAATGCCTTTTCAAGGTCCCGTGTTATCCTTATGAGGGCTCTCTCTTTTATGCCTGGAACCCAGAAGCCCTCAATATTAGCAAGCTCTTCGAGAAAGGTCTTTTTCCGCGAACGCGTGAGGTAAGGGAGCTTATCTATGAACTCGGGGATCATGTCCTCTACCTCTCCCCTGAAAACAGCATCAGCGATATGGTAAAGGGGCCTTGGGTCCCCGGTTACTGCGACACCACCAACTATTATCAGTGGTTCAGACACCTCTCTCTTCTCTCTTAGAAATGGTACGCCTGAAAACCTGAGAATATTAACAATAGTAGGATAATCCAGCTCATGTGAAGCGCTTATCATGAGGATATCGAGTTTTTTCAAGGGAGCCCCAGTCTCTATTGATTGGGCTGGCCCCTGGCCTATACTTACGACCCTTTGCGCGAAAACCTCTGGGTAATCGTTCAGCATGTAGTAAAGAACTTGGTATCCCAAGCTAGATAGGCTCGCCTGGTAACTTGAGGGATACACTAGGCCTATCGATATGTCGTATTTTTTCTTCAGGACGACATTCTCTTCAATAAGTCTGCGTTTGGCTAGGATGACTCTCTTCATCGAATATCCCTTTTACCGGTGATAGTCTTCTCACACCTGCACTTTAGGACACTATCATCGGGTACGTCCCGGTCTATTATGCATCCAGCTCCAATCCAGCTTCTTGCACCAATTTTTACCCCCGGGTGCAAAGAGGTGTTTATACCAGTCTTGGCATATCCGCCTATTACTGCACCGAATTTCCTCATACCCGTGGATACTAGCCTCCCTTTCACGACAGTCTTAACAGGCTCATTGTCATGCCTTAGATTAGCAGTAATGGTCCCTGCACCCAGGTTAGCATGTTCTCCTATAACAGAGTCGCCCACGTATGATAGGTGTGGTACTTTAGCATTTTCCAGGATCACGCTTGCTTTCACTTCCACAGAAAAACCGATCCTGGCACCCTTACATATTACAGTGGGCCCTCTTATCCTGTTGAACGGGCCTATTGTTACATCACGGTCAATATAAACAGGTCCTTCTAGGATGCTATTATCACTCACATGGGAACCCGCGCCAACAACAACTCTTCCAACACGCTCTTTAACAATCCTTCGATTAATCTCAAGATAGTCCCAGGGTGTCCCAATATCGCTCCAACTGGAATGATCAATTACGTCAACCTTAACATTGTTTACTTTAGAGATTTTGCTTAGGGCATCAGTCAGCTCGTATTCACCTCTTTCCGAGACCCCCACAGTCTCAAGAGCCTTCCTAAGACGAGCCTTTTCAACGAAATATATTCCCCCATTTATAATACCCCTTCTTGTAACACCTGGTTTCTCTCTTATTTCCAGCAAATTACCATTATCATCTACAAGAAGTTCCCCAAATCTAGAAACATCATTCACAAGAACCCCCAGAACGTGGTCTTCCTCGCTATCTCGTAGAAAACTGTCCAGTACCCTACTATAAGTTTCAACATCGATGTAGACGTCACCGTAGACCACAAGTACACGGTCTCCTGGAATATCTGATTCTCTGAAAACGCTGAGAACTGCATGACCGGTTCCCTTTGGCTCTCCTTGTTTTACAAAGGTAACATTTGCATCACGACGCTCCTCGAAAAAGCTCATAACTTCCCTCCTGATAAGCTCCTCCATGTGATGTACTACGATAAAGTATTCCCTCACTCCCTTGCTATATAGCGTCTCAAAGTGATTCAGTAAGAGGGGCTTGCACAATATGGGGAGAAGGGGCTTCGGCCTAGTGCTTGTCAGGGGCCAAAGCCTCTCGCCCTTACCCGCAGCCAGTATAACAGCACTAGGAGCATTCATGCCTGCTCCCCACCCAGAATAACAGTTAGGACGCCAAACGCCGCTGTAAGAGCCTGTTCGGTTGAAAGCGTCATTCCAGGTGCGATGTCTACCACGAGTTCTGCGAACCTGAAAAGCCCTGTGGGAACTCCTTCTCTAGCACCGAATACGAGCACGGGGCGTTTACCTCTCTGGATTATCCTGGCCAGTTTGTCCGAAACTTTTGCCACATATTCTCCTTCCGGCTCGAATATAATTATGGGATTATCCCTGAAACTCCTTATTAGAAGATGTAACTCGTATACGCGGACCTTGGTTTTAACGGGTTTCCTGGAATAGCTTTTCAACTGGATGCTGTATCTTGATTCAATACCTTCAGTGACGCCTCTCATGTACTCACCTAGTTGGCGTGAATCTACCGGTTTGGTTAGGGCAATGTAATAGTCTCCGACCTCGTAGGTCTGCAGAGCTCTTCCTACTCTCTCACCCATTTTGAAGCATGCCTCTAGATCATGGGACAAGTAGGGCTCCTGGACTACTATTACTCTGTTGAAAAACTTGTAGAAGGGCGTCTTCTCCTTCCACCTTTTCGGCCTAGTTGGCATGTTTTCTACAAGGGAAATGAACGCTACGGGTCCCAAGATATTGATAAGAATAGTATAGTCGGGGTTTTCTAGGTCAACACGGGCTCCGGTGGCGAGTTGAACCTCTCTGCCCACATTGACGTTGACATCAATACTTGAAAAATCATGACTCCCTCTCCTCACAGTCCTTACAGCGAAACTGTTATGCTTCCCTATTACTTTCCTAGCAATGTCTAGGGACGCTTTAGTTATTTTATCAATCTCCGCTTCAACACACGCCTTCACAACGAATCCTTTTTCGATAAAAACATTTCCTTTCAAAAGGCTGGCAAGGCAGTTTTCAGGCTCTGAGCATCTGACTAGGACAAGACCTTTAAACCCTAGGGGCCTGGGCATGACTGATTCTACGTTCCTTTCTTCCTCTACGAAACTTGCGGCAATCTCCTCCTTACCCAAACCCGTAGTAAGCAGTATGTTAAAAGAGCAAAGCTCCTCAGCCAAGCCGATACACCTAAGGATGTCAAGTACTGTGATAATTGACTTACTTAGGAGACGACATTACCATGTCAAGGTACTTATCCAAA
Organism: Desulfurococcales archaeon; assembly: GCA_027048265.1. Lineage (GTDB taxonomy): Archaea > Thermoproteota > Thermoprotei_A > Sulfolobales > Fervidicoccaceae > JALTXS01. Next base: position 34,626 of record JALTXS010000102.1, on the reverse strand, counting down.
CACGAGAACGAATAGGTTCCCTAGCCCTATATGTAGTTTCTATCCATGGAAAGACAAAGGTTGCTAAGAACCTTATGATGTAAAAGGAGGGCCAAGAGGAAGGTCAATGGAATACTTACCTTGAAATTGGCGGTAGAACAACAGCCTTCATGGGACCATGTGGCCCGGGTATCGTTAAGAGCTTTGACTTGTAGACCTCCACCTTTCTTATGGGGTATATCTTCTTAGCCTGCTCAAATATTTCCGCTGATATCTTATCAAATATCATAGACTGTATAAACTCGTCGAAGGTCTGCTCTCTAGCGGTCTTCTCCACTATTTCTTTCATGATTTTCCTAATAGCTTTCTTCTGACTCGTCTTGCACCTATATGATGTGAAAACCATTACAGTTACCCTGAGACCATAGCCATCCTTTGTCTCAACGTTGAATATACCCTGTATCTTACTGCTCTTTCTCCTCGTTAAGACTTTGATGTAATCACGCGCGAGTTCGTGTCCCTTGAACCTCGTCTTAGCTACGTTGCCGTCTACCTCGATCACCTGGAACCTTAGCTTTATGTGGACCTGCATGTAGTCGCCTGTAATATCGTACAAGGTGGTCTCGATTACTCTGCCTATGAGCTTATTGGGATCATCAGCAGGAGTCGTTCCAACAGGGGCTTCCCCAAATACAGGTGGTGCCACAATGGTGTACCATCTCTTTAGCTTCCACTTATCCCTGACATCGCGCCTCCTTGACATGTTACCACTCTCTTCTTACCGTTATCCTCACTCGGCCCTCAGCGCCTTATAATAATTACCACGAGGCCTAGTCTTCTTCTCTAAACAGCACTCTTTCCACAGTCTCCAGGCTCTCAAGGAGGTCGTCTACGGTGTTCCTCAGGCTCTTCAAGGAGTTTTCGTCAGCCTCCAGGCTATATACCAGTTTGTTGCTCAGAAGCTGCTCACTAAACCTTATACCTGTCGGGAATCCCCTATTGTCGGGCTTCAAGGACTTGTATAGGGATTCCACAATCTTCTCATCATTCGAACCAACTTCTATCCAGACTGTTATCTTCATTAAACCTCCCCCTGTGGGCGGACAGTTATCAATGTATGGTCTATCTGGGTGAACTTATTTAGTGGCACACTGGACCTGTGCTTCCACGCTTCATACTTGTTGGTTACAATGACCCCGTCGTCTTCCGCTGCCAGCAACTGTGCCTGGTCCAAGTACCCGAGGAATTCCAAAGCTGATGAGACGTAACTGAAGGGAAACATATCAGGTCCACGAGGAGGTTCTTCTATTACTACTATATTACCCTTGTATACAAGGCTCTTTCTCTCCAATATGTCCTCCACAATATTTGCTATAAGGTTGAGCGAGTAGTAGTATTCTTCTAAAAGAACCTTGATAGTGTTACGTGCCATACAGTCTAATATCGTTCCAAGGCTAAGTTCGGCGAGTATAGCTAGGGATGCAGCAATTTCTCTGAGGTCTATCCGTCTACCCTGGACCTTGACCATTGGCAGGTAGGATACCAAGGAGTTAGAAGCCACTATCTTTTTCGCTTTCTTGTTAATGTTCTTCAGAACCTCCTCGACAAGCCTCTTGCCCTCCTCACTCGTTATTTCAGTCAGGCTTTTCCCGCTACTGATGCCCGTGTTCTCCAACATCTTCAAAACATCGCCAGATCTCACACCGGTTATGTTGGGCAAGTAAGGAAAGGAAGTAGCGTACAGAGAGTCCGCAACATTGTAGCCTTCACTAGCGAAAAAGGCGAGAAACTTCCCCCACAACTCTACACTTTGGGACGAGTGCTCGTTGAACTTGTCTAGGTTGCTAGGATCCCTGAATAGCTTATCACCGGAAATAGTTGACGCTGCAAGCAGACTCCGGTGGACCTCACCCAATATACTTATTCCTTCTACTAAGACAAGCATTGACGCCGATACAGGTATACCAGGCTTAGCCACCAAAACCTCCCCATTTATTCTCAACGTTATGCTACTTGGCTCCGGCTTGGTTTTGTTAAAGCCCACCATGAGATGGGGAACATTGTCCTTCAAATGGGGGGAATTATATGATAGCTCAATCTGGGACTCGATACTCTTCTCAGCCAAGATTGATTGAAGAACAAGCGAAGAAAGATAATGGTCGAACGAGGGTATAGATGTTAGATTCAACTCTCCATGCTTGCTGAGGAGCTGAGATAACTTGTTACCTATGACTCCGAGCTGCGACTCAACAAGCCCTACAGTCGTGACACCCCAGCCTCCTTAAAATCTGTTACAACTTCTGGAAACGTGTTTTGATTGTTACAAGCCATTTCTAATGCACTTTATTACAGTTATTATTTTCTCGGTGAATGTACTTGAACAACAATAAAGTAGAACAACCCATAGGCAGCTTCAGATAAAAAGAGAGAGACGTAATAAACAACTATTGGTGTCTGGGTTTCTGAATGACGAGAAACAGTAGCTGCGAGATACACGAGGGTGGTGGTTATTAAGCTAAAATATTTCTAGAGTAGTAAAGTTTACTGCAAGTCATCTTTGTGATACTTTCTAAGGATATCTTCAGGAGCAATTAGGCGGGCCCCACGACTAGCCTCGTGGCGTTTCTTCAGTCTTCTTTCTTTAAGTTTCTTTTTGAACTTGTGCTTAATAGTGCCTTTTAGACCACGCGATTTCCTAAGGCCTCTCATCTTCTTACCGGCACTGGTCAGGCCTCTAAACACTCTTCCCTTGTGCACTTTCCTTGTAATCCATTTAAGCTCGGGATCACTCTTAATCGCAGGATGATGAGGGTCGACAAGTATTACTTCAAACCACTTATAATTGCCATCTTCTCCAACATAGTAGCTGTTCAAGACTTCGAGGTTAGGATACTTTCTAGCAGCCCTCTCTTCAGCTATGAGCCTCAGGCTTTTAGCCGGGCTGTATCCGTAAACGCCCATTCTCTTGGGTCTCCTGCCCTTGTTGGGTCTCTCCTTCCTCATCCCCCCCTTTCTCACCCTCACTCTGACTACTATAATTCCCTGCTTGGCCTTGTACCCAAGACTTCTGGCCCTGTCTAGTCGTGTGGGTCGTTCAACCCTTACTACCGCTGGCTCTCTCCTCCATTTTATTAGCCGCTGTTTCATGAGCTCCTTATGCTCACCCTCATAGGGGCGCTTCCAGGCTTCTGCAATGTAGTGGTACATGGAGTTGGTCAAGGCGATCCACCGTAGTGATGTTTCCTCTACCGTCACTTGACTGTTCATTGGTAAGCATGTCGAGGCATTATTAATGTTAGCGTCTCCAAACTATTTGGAGGAAATTATTATAATCCTTATCAAGGTGGATACTATGGGTTGGTCGAGATCTCGGGAGTAGGTGGACGACCTTGCAGGCAACTAGAAAAATAATCGACATCGGCGACGACATGACGGCGGAGATAGTTGAGGAGAAGGACAATAGGGTCGTGGGTCGAAGAGAGTATGTGATCAAGGTATATCACGTGGGAAAAGGTACGCCCCCTATACCTGATGTGAGGGTTAAGCTAGCTGAGAAGCTTGGCGTAGAGTATAAGAAGTTGTTTATAAGAAAACTGGAAACGGAATACGGTATAGGCGTGTCCAATGCCATTGTCAATGTCTATGATACTATCGAAAAAGCACAGTTGTTCGAACCCAAGTATGTTATTGAGAGAAACAAAACACTAGAGGAAGAGATAGAAGAGGCAGAGAAGAGTGGGTAGGGTGATAGGAATGGCCCATGTGCACAAACTATACGAGTACGATTACAGCACTGGTACTATAAAGCTCAAGAATAAAAAGTGTCCCCGATGTGGCAGTATAATGGCGTATCACAAAAAACCCGTGCCAAGGTGGCACTGTGGAGCATGTGGTTACACAGAATTCTTAGAGACAAGGAAGTAACAGTTCTCGGAATAGAGTCGACTGCTCACACAATAGGAGTGGGTATAGCCCGTAACAGGCCTCCCTACATTCTTGCTAACCAGTACAAAAGATACACCCCAGTTATGGGAGGCATCCACCCTAGGGAAGCTTCTAGGTTTATCGCAGAGAACGCCCCATCAGTAATAAGTGCTGCCCTGAAGGAAGCTGGCATCACGATGAATGATATAAACGCTATAGCTGTGGCCCTAGGCCCTGGACTGGGACCCTGTCTCAGGGTGGGTGCTACAGTAGCTCGTGCTCTTTCAGCTTACTATGAGAAACCACTCGTCCCTGTAAACCATGCAATTGCGCATATAGAGATCGGTAACCTTCTCTCCGGTTTTGAGGACCCGTTAGTAATATACGTATCGGGTGGAAACACCAGTATAATAGCCTACAAGGATGGGAGATACCGCGTATTCGGAGAGACACTCGATATAGCATTAGGTAATCTAAGGGATGTATTTGCGAGGGAGGCGGGTCTGGCGCCGCCCTACATATCCCAAGGTGAGCACGTGGTCGACCTGTGTGCACTCAGGTCCAGGGAGAAGAAGCTCCTCGAATTACCCTACATAGTAAAGGGCCAGGACGTCTCCTACTCAGGCCTTCTAACAGCCGCACTTAATGCACTCAAACAAGGGGCAAAGCTAGAGGATGTATGCTACAGCCTTGTTGAGATAAGCTTCTCAATGATACTCGAAGTCGCGGAAAGGGGGCTGGCCCACACTAGGAAAAAACAGGTACTCCTTACAGGAGGAGTATCCGCAAGCAGTATTCTAGATAAGAAAACAAAACTCATGGCGGAGGCCAGGGGGGCTTCATTCTACAACGTCCCCCGCAAATTCGCTGGAGACAATGGAGCAATGATAGCGTGGGCCGGGGTTCTCGCGTATCTCAATAACATAGTAATGGAGCCCTCTGAGGCAGTGATAAATCAGCGCTGGAGACCTGATGAGGTGGATGTGCCTTGGAGAAACCAAAATGGCCGTTCGAACTAGAGCCGCTTTCATGGGGGGCTGAGTCGAATCTTTACCTTACCGACTACTTGGGCATAAAGGCTGTCCTGAAGCACAGGTTTCCCAAGAAATACATGGACCCTAGGCTCACCCGTAGGCTTATTAAGACGAGAACCATACGCGAGGCCTCATTGTTGATAGAGGCTAGAATGGCAGGCGTTCACGTCCCCCTCCCCCTTTACATTGATAGTGAAAACGGGATACTTGTAGTCAAATACATTGAAGGCCGCCTTCTCAGGGATGTTATTGACGAAGAACCTGACAATGTGGGAGTCCTTGCCTGTACAATGGGCGAGATAGTCAAGAGACTTCATAATACTGATATAATACATGGGGATTTGACTACATCCAATTTTATAAGAAGTAAGTACCAGGGCCGCATCTACCTCTTGGACTTTGGACTGGCTTTCAAAAGCAGAAGACCGGAGGATAAGGCCACTGATATAAGGGTCCTAGAACGAGCAGTTGTCAGCACGCATCCAATGCTGAGGGAGAGTATTATGGAAAAGTTCATTGAATGCTATACCGATGGCCTGAGGGACCTTGACAACATTATGGCAAGATATAGGAAACTATCTCTTATGGGAAGGTACGTGGCTGAGAGGAGGAAAAGTCTTGGAGCCTAACAGGCTTAGGCCAATTGGGAAAACTTTGACGTTATATTTTGTGACAGGTAACAGAAACAAGTATGAAGAAGCTCGGGAAGTACTGGAAAGAGAACTTCCCCCGGAAACGCTGGAGTTTCATCCTATAGAAGTCGAGAAGCTCGAAATACAATCCGAGAGACTCGACAAGATAGCCCTTTTTGCGGCGAGGCATGCCTATAGTATAGTGAGACACCCTCTCTTAGTCGAGGACTCGGGTCTATTCGTCAAGGCGCTGAGAGGCTTCCCAGGACCTTATAGCAGCTACGTATTTGAGAAGCTCGGGCTATCTGGCATATTAAAGCTCATGGAGGACTCCAGCGATCGTAGTGCCTACTTCGAGACTGCCATTGCGGTAATCATACCCCCTTACGAAAAAGTGTTCAAAGGGAGGGTGGATGGCATAATAGCGCGGCAAATCAGGGGAAACAGGGGATTTGGTTTCGACCCCATATTCGAACCTGATGGGGCAGGAAAAACCTTCGCTGAAATGAGCATCAGCGAGAAAAACCTGTACAGTCACAGGTCGCAGGCGTTTAGAAAGCTAGCCCAATGGCTAAAAACCCTCATGCAGGGAAGCACCCGTCACGCGGGTTCCAAGTAAGGTTATTAATCCCCTCCATGACCAAAACATTACAGGCCTCAGAGGGTATCATAAAAGGTGCTCTGAGCATGAACAAGAAGAAAAAGAAGGGCAAATCCCAAAGCACTAGACCGGCAAGGGTAGGCATACCAAAGTGGGTCAAATTCGAACCAGAGGAAATAGAGGACCTTGTTGCGGAGCTCGCTAAAAAAGGCTACACGCCATCAATGATAGGGATCATACTCAGGGATCAGTACGGCATACCCCTTGTAAAGCCAATAACAGGGAAGACAATAACCCAGATACTAGAGGAAAAAGGCCTGCTGCAACCGATACCAGAGGACCTGTTTAACCTGATGAAGAGAGCCGTGAACCTTAGAAGGCACCTTGAAGAACATCCTAAGGATAAGAACGCTATGAAAGGACTCCAGGAAATAGAATCTAAAATAAGGAGGCTAGGAAAGTACTACGTAAGGGTAGGAAGACTGCCCAAAGACTGGAAATACGACCCTGAGATGGCTCGCCTGCTCGTCTCTACAGCCTTCTAAAACTTGCTTTAACTACATTTAATGTAAAGCCCAGTTTTGCGAAGGATGGCCAAAGCGGGTCTGCCTCCACCCATCAGTAATCAATATACCAGATGCTCTCCCTCGAATGCCTAGAAAATGGAGGTATCCTGTAGGATAACCTAAGAGACTTACTCATCAAGATAAGCTTAACAACGTATGGTAGAATCCTTGGGTATCATTCTCAGATGTTCATGATTTAGAAAAGGGTATGGGATTAAAAACTTTGTACAGGTTCATGCGAATTATGTAAAGACTGTTACCATGTGACGAGGAAGGGGCATACGTTGAATAAGGAGAGAGATAGCCAGGTTGAGATAAGGGGAGTCGCGAGGATAGAGATTACAGCAATAAAGCATGCGACAGAAGATCCCGTTAAAGTTGTTAAAGTCATTGAAAGAATAGTTCCCCGTGAACTTAGGGGGAAAATGGTTTTAGAAAAGCAGGAGCATTCGGGTCACCACGGGAATCCAATAACATACTACAGGGTTGTATTTGAGGATAGTGACGCCGCTAGGGTGTTGGGGGAGATAATGCGAAAGCTGGAGCCGACATCGCTTTCTCTCTTAAGAGCAACCATAGAACAGAGAATACAGGGAAACAATGTACTGCACCTCAGGCTTCATAAGCAGTATCTGTTATCGGGCCGTTTCATACTATGGGACGGTGACGAGTCTGTTAAGATTACCATAAGGTTCAGGGACCAGCGGAGTCTTAGGAAAATGCTTAATGATAAGGGGATTATGAACACGCGATCTTAAGGCATCCCTAGTGGTGCATATAATGTTCTGCGACCAGCTGGTGGCTCCTAAGAGTAGGCTAGAGGCTTCCAAAATGGCTGGCATAATGAGGAGATCCGGCTACACATGTGTAGGTATTGAGGCGACTCGGTTACCCGAGACAGCTCAGGTTTTCACGGATAAAGGAATAAATGTTATCAAAGTAGTGGTGCTAGAAGCTTTGTCGGAAAAAGAGTTTAAGAAAAAGCTCTCAAAGGCGAGGGAGACGACGCCTGGTGCCACGTTTATTGGAAGGACGGTCAATATCGCCACATTTAGAGCCATGTCGAGGGACCCAAGGGTAAAAATAGTGGAGGTAAACAGGCGTACATTGAACGTTATAGACAGGAACCAGCGAGCATTACTTGAATCGGGGCATTCGGTCATTGGAATTAACCTTTCTGTCCTACTTAGAAACCCACGCTCCTATGGATGGTTCAGGACACTAATTGAGCGTGTCTATAGATATGACATACCATTCGTACTTTACAGCAACGCTCTCTCCTGGAACGAGGTCTGGCACCCCTACCATATACGGTCACTTTTCCAGGAAATAGTGAACAACGGAAGATACGGCCTCCTAGGACTAAGGCCAACATACCTGGATGGTGACTAGGGTGTTGTGAGATGAACACAGGCTCCGATAGTGGTCTACTCGTAGTGATACTCCTGCTAATTACCATATCCCTAGCGTATTCCATTGTAGCGTATCAACGTTCTAGGGAATTGGCTAAGATTGTGGGAAGGCTAGAAGGGCTTATCGCGTCATCAATGGAGAATGTGGAAACCCTGGCCAGCCTTAGTAAGAAGGCCAAGAAAAAGCCGAGGAAAAGGTACATAGTATTCAGGCTTCTCTCGCAAGAGCCCATAGGTCATGGTGATGTTGAAAATGCTATCAAAACCGCCATAAGCAGACTTTATGGAGACTATGGACTGTCTCTATCGAGGATGTACTTGGCCATATACGAGCCCAGTACCGGCTATGGGGTTCTCAGAGTATCTCACTTGTGGAAGGACAAAGTGATAATTGCATTGTCATATGTGAGAAACATTGAAGACAAGCCAGTCCTAATAATCCCTATACGCATAAGTGGTTCAATAAAAAGGGCAAGAGAGGTTATACTAGGAAAACGAGGAAGGGGCTAGAGCTCAAGATGCCTCATGAACATTGTCATGTTTAAAAATGCGGATACTTATCTATTAGAGGGGGATGATGAGGCCGCTCCAAAGAACGAAGTTGAGTAAATCAACTGATGAGCGCCTCGCGACGAACTGACCTAATACACAACCATTAATTACCCTCGCACACGCTTTATTTACACCCGACCATCAGGAGCAGAGGTCGTCTAGCATGGCGTTTTCACCCTCGGTAATGGGATACGACCGAGCCTTGACCATATTCTCGCCAGACGGCAAGCTATATCAGGTCGAGTACGCTTTCCAGGCAGTCAGGCAGGGATGGAGCACCCTTGGTATCAAGGTTAAGGAAGGCGTAGTGCTTGCTGCTGAGAAGACTCAGATAAAACCACTCATAGACATTGATACTATTGAAAAGGTAATGCCCATAGACACTCACATAGGGGTGACGTTCGCAGGCTTCGGTAGTGATGGAAGGGTCCTCATAGAGCATGCAAGGGTGCTCTCAGTCAGGCACAGGATGACATTCGGGGAACCCATACCAGTAGAGTTTCTCACTAAGAACATAAGTGACATAAAACAGGCGTATACGCAGCATGGTGGCGTTAGGCCTTTCGGCGTATCCCTGCTAATAGGAGGTGTTGACAGCAGTGGTCCCCACTTATTCAAGACAGACCCTGCGGGCCAGTATTTCGGCTACTATGCTGCAGCAATAGGAAGAGGGGAGCAGAAGATAGAAGAGATACTTGAAAAAAGATACAAAGAGGACATGAATTTAGACGAGGCTATTCTCCTAGCTCTAGAAGTCATACGTGAAGTTAGTGAAGATAAGAAGCTCAACAGCAGAATGATTGACATCGCTGTTATACCAGTAGAGACGGGCGAGTACAGGAAGCTAAAAGGAGAGGAGTTGGAATCCTATCTGAAGAAGCTTGACTAATCAATATCTATACTTGATTTCCTAACACCGTCTATTCTATAATCGAGTATAGACCTAACATTTACACAAAAATATAAAGATTGTAAGTATATCTCCTTCTATCTAACCTTAACACGAAATATATCAATATTCAAATAGTGAACTAGAGACAATAAGCCTCTATGGAAGACAATAGTTAACAATATCCATGAAAGCAACTGTCCTTAGAAGCACCTGCCCTGGATGGTCATAATGGTTATACCCCTGGGTCGTTGATTCATTTACATGGGATAATTAGTAGTCTGTAAGCGCATCGTAATTTTCAATAGCATGGGGTGTGTAACTTGTCCGAAGGTAAGGACTATGTGATCGCCAGGTATGAGGTAGGAGGTAAGAGGTTCGAGATACTTACTCATCCTCAACTGGTATTTGAGTACAGGGAGTCAGGCAAACATGATATACGTGAAGTTATTGTAGGGGATATTGTTTACAAGGATGCTAGAAAAGGGCTTAAAGCGAGCCCTGAGGATATGAGGAAGGTCTTCGGCACCGAGGACATTTACAAGATTGCGGATATTATAATCAAGAAAGGAGAGCTCCAGCTTACAACTGAGCAGAGGAGAAGGATGCTGGAGGCTAAAAAGAACCTGATAATAAGCTTTCTCTCAAGAAATGCCATCGATCCTAAGACGAAGCTGCCTATTCCTCCCCAGAGGATAGAAAGGGCGATGGAGGAGGCCAGGGTGGGTATTGATCTCTATAAACCTGTCGAGGAACAAGCCCTTATTATTGCCCGAGCAATAAACAGGATACTGCCAATAAAACTTGCAAAGGCCCTCGTCAGGGTGGTTATTCCTCCCGCATACTCGGGGAGGGTATACCAGCAGGGCCGCTCTTTGGGGGAGGTTAAGAACACCTCGTGGAAAAGCGACGGCTCCCTGGTAATGGAGATAGAAATCCCTGCAGGTATGCAGAACGAGCTCATAGACAAGCTTAACAAGATGACAAGAGGGGAGGCCCAGATAAACGTTATGAGGGTAGAGTAAAATGGCTGAGGACCAGCAGGCCATGGCAGAACAGACGCGTATTATGGTGGGAGAGGGGGATGTCGTCCTTCCAGGTGACGTGTTAGCTGTCGGTGATGTTGATTTTAATACGCCCTTTGCATATAGGGATGGTGACGTTATACGAGCGGCAGTGCCTGGAGTTGTGGAGATTAGGAAGATTGATAGGAATGGGAAGGACGTTGAGAAGGTTTATCTTAAACCATTTGACCTCACCTACATACCCCGACCGGGTCATATGGTCATTGGCATGGTCATTGACATTGGGACCACCTATTGGGTTGTGGATATTAATAGTCCGTACAATGCCCAGTTACCTGTAGGAGAGACCATAATGAAGCATACCGGAGGATACGATACGCTGAGAAGGTACCTTGATGTAGGCGAATACATTCTGGCTGAGATACTCAGCTTCGACAGGAACAGGGACCCCATAATATCAGCTAAGGGCAAGAACTATGGAAAGATACTTGACGGTAAGGTGATAGAGGTTCGACTATCTCGGGTTCCGTGGATTGTTGGCAAGAAGAAGAGCATGATCGAAGCTATAGAGAGGGAGACTGGCGCCAGGATAGTTATAGCAGACAATGCCAGAATATGGATAAAAGGCCCCGACAGGAGGTCGGAAGACCTGGTCGTCCTCGCTATAAAGAATATTGAGCAGACCAAGAGAGTGAAGCCCCCCTCGGTAGAGGAGATAGTTGATTATATTAGAAAAGTGAAGGAGGAGGTGTGAAAATATGGTTAAGAAGACGGATATACTGCTTTTTGACGAAGAGAAGGGCGTGCGCCATGACGGGAGAAAGCCCGAAGATATGCGTCCTGTGAGAATGCAGGTAGGTGTTCTCGACAACGCCCAGGGTTCGGCCTTGGTTGAGTTCGGAAAGACGAGGATACTAGCTGCAGTATACGGGCCTAGAGAGATACTCCCCAAGCACATGACTCTACCTGGTAGGGCCATTCTCAGGATAAGATACCATATGGCGCCCTTCAGCACAACAGAGAGAAAGAACCCCGCCCCCAGCAGGAGGGAAATAGAGCTCTCAAAAGTCATCAGAGAGGCGCTAGAAGCAAGTGTATTCACAAGGCTCTACCCTCGGACTACTATAGACGTGTTCATAGAGGTGCTTCAAGCAGATGGTGGCACCCGCACCGCGGGTATAACCGCTGCCTCGCTGGCGTTAGCCGATGCTGGTATACCCATGAGGGACTTGATCGCGGGCGTGGCTGTTGGAAAGGTCGGTGGCAGGATAGTTGTGGATGTTGACGAGGTGGAGGACAGTATGGGAGAAGCGGATATGCCGGTGGCTATGATGCCCGGCCTAGGCAAAATAGTGCTTCTCCAACTGAACGGGAGCCTTAGTAGAGAAGAGTTTAAACAAGCAATAAACATGGCTATTGGCGCTATCAACAAGATATATGAGATGCAGAAGAGTGTCCTTAAAGAGAAATTTACCGCATATAGTGAGGCTGGTAAAAATAAACAGCAACAACACTCTTAGCATGTTAAATGCCTCTACCTTGAACACCTAGTGGGTGATATCATGTCGTTAACACCTTCTCAAATACCACTTGTCCCGAAAGTCAAGAAGGACACAATAATATCACTACTAGAGGAGGGAAAGCGCATTGATGGAAGGAAGCTTGACGAGGTTAGGCCAATAAAGATAGAGCCAGGATACGTTGAGAAAGCAGACGGCTCTGCCCTTGTCCGTCTCGGGGAAACAGTGGTTCTTGCAGGCATAAAGATAGAGCTTGGGACGCCTTACCCTGACTCGCCCAATGAGGGCATTATGATGGTCAATGCAGAATTCGTGCCAGTAGCCTCTCCCTATTTCGAGCCCGGGCCTCCCGATGAAAACGCATTTGAACTTGCAAGGGTTATTGATCGTTCTTTCAGGGAGACACATGCGATAAAGCTCGACGAGCTAGTTGTGGTGCCTGGTCAAAAAGTCCTCGTGATATGGGACGACATATATGTGCTCAATCACGCTGGAAACCTAATAGACGCTGGTGCAATAGCTACACTTGCAGCCCTTGCCACTACACGTGTGCCTTCAGTAGACAAAGATGCTGACCCTCCTATAATAAAGCGCTTCGAATATGAGAAGGAGCTTCCAATGGAGAAGATGGTCATCACAGCAACGATAGCGAAGATAGGGCAGCATCTCGTTGTGGATCCCAACGATGAGGAAGAAAGTGTAGCGGACTCTAGGCTATCAGTATCATTTGTTAGGGATGGCACTATTGCAGGTCTCCAGAAAATGGGTGAGGGAGCACTTGAACCCAGTGATGTAGACGACATGATAGAGCTTGGATGGAAGACGGCAAAGAAGTACTTTGACGAAATAGAGAAAGCAGTTACCAGCTACAAGAGAATGCTTAAGAATAATGCTACTTAGGGAGAACGCGCAAGATGCGAACCAGTAGGTGATCAAATACTTATTAAACCCTCAAACGGTCACAGATTCAACAGGCTGAAAACATGATGAGGGAGCGATTATGGGCAGAACAAAAGTGGTTGGCATAGCTGGGAAATTCGGGGCAAGATATGGTTCAACTCTTAGGAAGCGTTACAGGGAGGTTATGGAAAAAAGATATGCGCCGCACCAGTGTCCCTTCTGCGGCTTCAAGGGAAGAATTAAGCGTATAAGCACAGGTATATGGATGTGCAAGAAGTGTGGATCAGTATGGGCTGGAGGGGCATACGTGCCCAGGACAGGCCTCTCAAAAGGCTTCCCAAAGCTAGTAAAAAGGTGAGTATCCTAGATAATCCTAGCCTCCTTTTCTAGAGTAGGATGGCGTCTTTTAGCATCTGGCTAGCAAGCGGCATCCCCCATGTATCCGCTGGGTAACCGTGTGACAAGAGAATGCTCATATAATTCATGTGTCACGATGCAATGGGGACATTTTTGCTATGAAGACAGTATTCACTACCTCACGCGAGCCTTCACAGAGGACTCGTAGCTTCTTAAAAGATTTTGTAACCTTATCTCCACACTTTGTGCGCATAACTAGAGGTAAGTACACCTTCCAGGAGATAGTAGAGCTTGCCCGCTTGGAAAAGGCCCGTTTTCTCGCAGTCATCGGGGAAATGCGTGGTAACCCGAGCATAATCAGACTCTACGATATAGATCCAGTAAATAATAACCCCAGTCACATTTACACAGTTTTTTTAAAAGGAATTACTCTTTCAAGGGAAGCGGGCAATAGCAAACCTTCCAAAAACGAAGGAACGTATATCCTGGCACCCTACCCGGATGATGAGCAGGACAGGCTGTTAACTATATTCTTCATAGAGCTGTTTAAAGCAAAGCCTCTGGACGGAATCCCGCCCAAAAACTCTCTTGTTATAAGAATAAGGCCGTACTGGCTTGGCGAAAAAAAGGTGCATGTGATAGACTTTTATGAGGGATCCCCCAGAAAGCTGGTAGGCCCGATAATACGGATATGGGGAATCAAACGTGTCGGGGAAAAAAGTTAGCGAGAAAAACCGATACAAGCTAAGAATAACAGTGGAGTCGCTGGAAGAAAAGGTCCTTAAGGCATTGTACCAGTCCCTGCTACCAGAGACAGTCTCCCAACCTGACAGGAAAAGAGGAGATGTAAAGATAACTGTGGTTGGCAGAAGGCTAATTATCGAGATAGAATCCGCTTCAGCATCGGGCGCGAGGGCATTGTTAAATGCATATATTTATTTATTAATGACAGCACTCCAAGTCATAAAAGAACCTGTAACAACATGATTGTTATTGCAATATTTTTCTCCAAACATTAATAGTCCCCATAGTGAGCTCTAAATAAAAACATGATATAAATAGGTGAACGTAAATGGCCGAGAGAGTACCTTCGGACATACAACAGATTGCACAAGAGCTAGACGAACTCCAGGAGAAGTACACTGCAACAGTAAATCAGAGAGCCCTACTAGAGGGGGAGCTCAACGAGTTGAAAAGAATCATAGAGACCCTCGAGGAGCTTGGGGATAAGACGAAGGTATACAGAAATGTTGGAAACATACTGTTCGAAGAGGACAGGAACAAACTTCTAGAAGACCTGAAGGAAAAGAAAGAGATGAACGAGCTATTGCTAGAACGTTACCGCAAGGAGGAGGAAAAGTTAAAGGAGCAAATAAAAAGCCTGCAGGAAAAACTGAAAGACCTACTTAACAAGTACTATGGGAAAATGGCGGGAACAGCGTTGAGGCAAGGAGCGTCTTCTTGAGACCTCAGTTAGCAACACGACATCTTTGGTCAAACAAAAAGGCTTTTTGCCCATTAAGCTGGCTATTATACCACTGTCAACGAGTATGTTACATCACTATTACCAGTATAACATCCGTGAAATAGTAAGAACAATTTCGTCACATAAACAACCTTGTAGGGACGTTAATGATATGGAAAAAAACAGGGGCAAGGAATCCCGGAAAGGGGCACAGGAAACCACTCAGTCTAGAAAAGCGGTGTTAAGTGAAAAAGAATTAGAACGACTCCTTGACCTCATAGAAAAAGAGCTCGACACTCCTGTAATCAAGAGTTTCTCGGCTAGTATTGTCGTTGATGCAGGAGAAGAGGGCACCATGTACAAAATAGAAATAGAGGGAGAGGGAAGTGAAAGCTACAAAGAATCGATAGACAGGCAAGTTTCTATAGCAATTAAAGAGGCGCGAAGGGAAATTGAGCAGATTGAGAGAAGTAGAGAGGAAGAAAATAGAGATAAAGGGACTGAGCGAGAAGTTTGAGAGTATAGTGAAGCAGTCTGCACAAGTCTACATTATCGTACACAGGCACGCGGATGTAGACGCGATAGCGTCCTCTTGCCATCTATGCAATCTAGTTACCAGCCTCTCGGGTGCAACGACGAGGTGTTCCGTGTTAGTACCTGAAGGCTTTTCGAGCACAGCGTTATCAATCTATGATATTGTAGTAGGAAAGGTACTTTGCCCGACAGTTATAGTTCGTAACAGAGATAATGTAGAACACCTGTTAAACCAGGACAATGTACAAACAGAGTCATTACAAGGAGTGGGGAAGCGGGTATCCTTACTGGTTGTTGATACAGCATCACTTTCACACTTATCACATTTGGGAGAAGTCCTTGTTTCAAAGGGCATTGATATGCTAATCGACCACCATGCACGTAACAGCCTGATCAAGTACTCTAAGCACTACTTTGTTGATGACAGTTTTTACTCGAGTTCGGAGATAGTTGCGCTTCTGTCGAAGGAGCTGGGTGTCGAGGTCAAGGAGAGGCTCTATTGTATGCTCCAGTTGGGGATAATAGCGGATACCTCACGTTTTTCCAGAGCAGGCCCGTTAACCTTTGAAGCGATGGCTTATCTTTCAAGCTACTGTGATTACGATGCCGCCATGGATATGATGCCCCGGTCTAGGAGGAGCCGGCCGGAAACAATAGCGCTTTTCAAAGCTCTCCAGAGGCTCCAGCTTCATACAAATCAGTTTATTGTGGCTGGTACTTTCGTGGGAAGCGAGGAGTCAGCAGTCTTGTCAGTGTTTCTGCAACTGGGCGCCGATGCAGGGTTTGTTGCAAATCCTGGAAAGAATTACACGAGGATAACTTACAGAGTGAGAGATGGTGCCCCCGAAGAGCTTGTAGTCGTGTTGCACAAGGCAATGGCGAGAGCGTTGGGGCAATCGGCCGAGGGCCCTCTTGGTCACAATAGGGCTGGAGTGTATTTGATCAAGCGCCGTTTTGCCAAGAGGGATATGCCAAGCCTTATAAAAAGGATACTGGGCTCCTTGGAAAAGTACCTAGCCGAGCATGAAGAGAGCGTCGGATAACGTATTATACCCTTTATTGCCGTAAAGAGTTGCTTGACTCGGTAGTGTATAAGCGATCCGCTGTAAGGAAAGGTGTCATTCATGCCCCGCTATAAACAGGTAGTAGAAATTCTAAAAATGATGTCAAACTTGGAGAACGTGCGGAACATTGGTATAATAGCGCACGTGGACCACGGTAAGACTACCACAACAGACTCGTTGCTGGCCGCTGCCGGAATTATATCATATAAGGTTGCAGGAGAGGCGCTAGCGACCGACTATTTGGACGTGGAGCAGAAGAGAGGCATAACTGTAAAGTCTGCAAACATAAGCCTCTACCACGAGTACAACGGTAAGCCCTATGTTATAAACCTGATAGATACCCCTGGTCACGTTGACTTCTCGGGCAAAGTTACCAGGAGCCTCAGGGTCCTTGACGGCTCGATAGTAGTTGTTGACGCAGTGGAGGGCATAATGACCCAAACAGAAACGGTACTACGACAATCGCTGGAGGAGAGGGTTAGGCCCCTCCTCTTTATCAATAAGGTTGACAGGCTCATAAAGGAACTGAAGTACACCCCTGAGCAAATACAGCAGAGGTTCGTTGAGATTATAAAAGAAGTTAACAAGATGATAGCCTCATATGCTGACCCTGAGTTCAAGGACAAATGGCTGCTAGACCCCACGAAGGGCATGGTCGCTTTCGGTTCCGCCAAGGAAAAATGGGGCTTCACGGTGCCTATGGCTGCTCAAAAGGGTGTGAAAATCAGCGACATTGTCAAAGCCTATGAGAGGGGTAAACAAGGTGTCGAGGAGTTCGCGAAGCAGGTTCCTCTCTACGAGGCTCTGCTTGACATGGTCGTAAAATTTGTCCCCAATCCAAGGGAGGCCCAGAAGTACAGGATCCCCAAGATATGGAAAGGTGACATAAACTCCGAGATAGGCAAAGCAATGCTCAACGCGGACCCAAATGGGCCTGCTGTGATGCTTATCAACGACATAAGGGTAGACCCCCACGCAGGATTGGTCGCTACAGGGAGGCTCTTCAGCGGAACCCTAGAGCCCGGTAGAGAAGTATGGTTGGTAAACACCCGTGTGAAGCAAAGAGTACTCCAAGTGAGCCTCTACATGGGACCAACCCGTGAAGTTGCTGACAGGATTGTCGCGGGCAACATACTAGCCGTGTTAGGCCTTGACAAAGCCCGCTCTGGAGAGACGGTTGTCGACGTCAAGTACAAGGATGAGATGGCTCCATTCGAGCGCCTCCACTACGTCAGCGAGCCTGTGGTCACCATAGCTGTTGAGCCAAAGAGTACGCGTGACCTCCCCAAGCTTATAGACGCTCTCCACAAAATGAGTATAGAGGACCCCAACCTAGTCATAAAGATAAACGAGGAAACAGGGGAGTACCTGCTATCAGGTATGGGACCCCTACACCTAGAGATTGCGCTCACTCTGATGAAGGAGAACTATGGACTCGAGGTTAACACGTCGCCTCCGATAGTCGTGTACAGGGAGAGCATACGTGCGAAGAGCGATGTTTTCGAGGGAAAAAGCCCGAACAAGCACAACCGCTTCTACATAAGTGTGGAGCCGCTTGATGAGGAAACTATAAAGCTCATACAAGAAGGTGCTATCACGGAGGACCAGGACTTTAGGGAGAGGGCAAAGATTCTAAGAGACAAGGCAGGCTGGGACTATGATGAGGCGAGGAGGATATGGACAATAGAGGAAAATATCAACATATTCGTAGACAAGACAACCGGACTTCAGCACCTGAGAGAAGTCAAGGACACTATACTACAGGCCTTCAGGCTTGCAATGCGTGAAGGTCCACTAGCTGCGGAGCCCGTTAGGGGAGTAAAGGTAGTCCTCCACGATGCAGTAATACATGAGGACCCCGCCCACAGAGGACCTGCACAAATATATCCGGCCGTAAGAAACGCCATATTTGCCGGATTCCTCACAGCAAAACCAACTCTGTTAGAACCCCTCCAGAAACTGGACATACGACTCCCAATGGACTACCTGAGTGCTGTGACCGCCGTTATAACGAGGAAACGGGGAAGAATAATAACAGTTACCCAGGCAGGCGACATGACAAGACTTATAGCAGAGGTTCCAGTAGCTGAAAGTTTCGACTTGGCAAGCGAGCTTAGGAGCGTGACGGCGGGACGGGCGTTCTGGGGCATAGAGTTCAGCCGCTGGGCACCGGTGCCTGACTCACTGCTTATGGATGTTGTAAGGAAGATAAGGGAGAGAAAGGGTCTACCACCAGAACCGCCAAGCTACAAGGATTTCATATCCCTCTAGATTTTCCAAAAACTGTTCTCTCCATTACTCGTTGTTTTTACGACATAGATAGAGAAAGCGTTCAACGTGGCTGGCTGTTTGGTTATTTCCCATTCTAGTGGGAATTTTGTCATTATTCTATTATTAGATTAATAAAAAATATAATAATCTCAGTTTTACTTAAACAAAAAATAGCCCCCAAGGTATAACTAGGAAACAGAGAAGCGGGGCAGCGAAGAGGGGCCAGATTTGAACACAACAACTATAATCGCATACGGGGTATTACCGATCCTGATCGCAAGCCTCTTATTGATTACAGTTGCCTTCCTAGCGTTGATAAGGAGGCCCCGTCCAGAAGGAATAAAGTTCGAACGATGGGAATCAGGACACTTGTCACCTGGCCAGGCTAGGGTCAAGGTGGGTTTCCAGTATTTCGGTTTCCTAATAATGTTCGCGGCTATAGAGCCTGTTGTAATTACCCTTTTAGTAATATCCGCTTCTTCGCGGTTTGCAGTTGAAAACAATGCCCTGATTGTACTTGCGAGCATTTTAATCGTGTTGCCAATACTACTATTCACGCTAAAGCAGGCCAAGGAGACAGGATATTGGAGTTGGAGGTAGTTTACCATGATAAACAGCCTTAAAAAGGTGCTCTCAAAGCCAGTTGACTGGGCTAACGCCTATAGCATATGGCCTGCCCACTTGATGACCTCATGCTGCGGATGTGAGTTCGGAGTAGTATATTCTCCCAAGCTTGATACCGAGAGGCTCGGAAGCCTCCCCTTCACACACTCAAGGAACACCAATGCAATCGTAATAGAGGGAACAGTCACCAAGAAGATGGCTAAGGTCCTGAAAAACACCTATGACCAGATGCCAGGGCCTAAATTCGTGATAGCAATGGGAGCCTGTGCAATAGACGGGGGCATATTCTACAACAGCTACAACATTGTCAAACCATGGAAGATAGTACCAGTAGAGTCGTTCATACCAGGGTGCCCCCCCAGACCTGAGGCTGTAACCCACGCGATAGCCCGCCTTCAGAAAAAGATAATGAAAGAGGGCAAGGCGTCGAAAGAGGTGTTCGGGGAGGCTGGAAATGGCGGAGGAAACGGAAGGAAAGAATGAAACAAAGTTGCCCCTCGAGGGCTCTTTGAGGAAAAGTGACCAAGCCCTAGTTGTGAAGACCACTCCACCTGAACTGTTAGAAACTGCTAATAAGCTTAAGGAACAAGGATACACAACCGTGGTTTCACTATCTGCTGTCGACTATCCAAAAGATGGCAAGATGACACTCATAGTACACGTGACTGGCTATGAACTACCCCCAGGTTATCCCAAAATGGTCGAGATACAGGTTGACCTCCCGAGAGAAAACCCAAGAGTCCCATCACTCATAAACGTTTGGACCAGCGTTGATTTCCAGGAACGTGAAGCGTACGAAATGTTCGGGATAACCTTCGAAGGACACCCAGATCTGAGACACATACTCTTGGACCCTGAGGAGTTCAAAGACCTGAGACCTCTTAGGAAAGACTTCGTTGTGAAGGAAGAGAACATCATGTTGAAGGAGAATTGGGGTGACTACAGGGGATGAGCCAGCAGTCGCAGATACTGACCAGACGGATAGACAAGGATATACTAGAGGTATTCATAGGTCCTCAGCATCCTGGTAGCGGCCATATGAGGATAATACTGAGAGTAGATGGAGACATCATAGTAGAGGCCGAGCCTGACATAGGCTTCGTACACCGTACCATGGAGAAGCTAGCAGAGGGACGGGAGTGGGTTAAGAACCAGCCTCTTTTTGAAAGGATGGCTATACTGGACGCGGCCAACTGTACCCTAGGTTATATTATGGCTATAGAGAAACTATTGGGAATAGAGCCCCCGCCTAGAGCAAAGTACATTAGAACAATACTTGCGGAGCTTAACCGAATAGCTAGCCACTTGTATGGAATGGGTATATTCGCCATACTTCTAGGCCATAGCACTATGTACATGTGGTTCTTCGGAGACCGTGAAGTCTTTGTTGAACTCGCTGAAAGGCTTACTGGACAAAGGCTGACACACTCCTTCTTCTGGCCGGGAGGCGTCAGAAGAGACCTTCCCTCAGGCTTCAAGGACGAGTTGGAGAAGGGGATAAAATACTTCGAAAAAAGGCTCAAAGAGTACGAGGTAATGTTCTTGAAAAACCCAGTTATAAGAAGCAGGCTCGAGGGAGTGGGTTACATAAGCAGGCAAAAA
Organism: Desulfurococcales archaeon; assembly: GCA_027048265.1. Taxonomy (GTDB): domain Archaea; phylum Thermoproteota; class Thermoprotei_A; order Sulfolobales; family Fervidicoccaceae; genus JALTXS01. The sequence goes on along the minus strand of JALTXS010000102.1, from coordinate 13,675 downwards.
GCGGCCGAGCTAGGCATTGTAGGCCCTAACATAAGAGCTAGTGGGATAAGGCACGATGTTAGAATAGAGGAGCCATATGCAGCCTACCCCGAACTGGACTTCGAGGTTCCTATTTACAAGGAGGGAGATGCCCTAGCCCGTACTCTGCAGAGAGTCGACGAACTTAGGGAGAGTCTCAAGATTCTGAAACAAGCGGTTAACCGAATACCCGAGGGCCCCATACTTCATGAAAAGTACCTTAAGATGTTCACAAAGGTTCTAAAAGACGTCCTTGAGACCGAGAAGAGGGTAAAACTGGCACCAGCACTCTTCAATCTCAGGCCGCCAAAGGGAGAGGCCTACGCTCGTGTTGAGGCAGGAAGAGGGGAGTACTTCTACTACGTGGTGAGTGATGGCCAGAATAAACCCTATCGGGTCCGGGTAGTATCCCCCTCATTCAGGAACTCAATAGTATTCAAGTACGTGTTGCCGGGGCACAGAGTTGCTGACCTACCCGCGATCTACGGGAGTATAGACTATTTCCCACCGGAGGCTGATAGGTAATGGCTATAGTAGAGAGGCTCATAGACCTCATACTTTGGCCTCCCCTCTTCTACTACATTATATTTCCAGGCCTGATCTTTGTAATGATTTTTGAAATGTTCCTAATATGGTCAGAACGTAAGATAGCAGGACGTGTGCAGATGAGATACGGTCCATTAGAAATAGCACCACGTCTTGCAGGAGCGCCTCAGCTTATGGCAGACCTTATAAGGTATGCTTTACAAGAGGTGATAATACCGCGGACGGTTGACAAGTTGCCCTTCGTAATAGCGCCCATAGCGGCATTCGTCATCGCACTTATGCCACTCTTAGTTACGCCATTCTCCCCCACGTTCCTGCCCGTGACCACTGAGGGGAGCATACTCATAGCTGCAGCACTCACGACAATTCCCCCACTCCTACTCATTTTAGCAGGGTGGGCCAGTAACAACAAGTTCTCTTTGGTTGGGAGTGCGCGTGAAAGCTTCCTTATAGCTACCTACGAGATTATAATATTACTTGTCATAGCCTCAATGTCCTTCCTCTACGGGACGCTCGACTTTCTAAAAGCAGTGGAGGCCCAACAGGCCCTTCTCTGGGGCATAATCCTGAACCCCATAGCGGCAATCACGTATTTCGTTGCAGTTATGATGGGTACGTCGCGCTTCCCATTTGAAATAGCGGAGGCTGAGTCAGAGATTGTGATGGGCGCTTTCACAGAGTATTCTGGAATAATGTTCGGATTGGCCATGGGCATATCATATGCACGGATGTTCGTATATAACATTATATTCGTCCTCCTTTTCCTTGGAGGCTGGAGTCCGCTTGGAGGCATTGTTACGGGCAACTACATACTAGATTCAATAATACTACCAGGAGCTAGTGTTGCCATAAAAGCCGTGATAATAAGTCTCCTCATGGTATTCACGAGGGCCGTTTATGGCCGGTATAGAATAGACCATGCACTAAAAGGAGGTTGGGGGTTCTGGTTCATTATGGCACTTGTTTCCATCGGTCTCTCCGCCGCAGTGGTTTATTTAATGGAGGTGTTCTAACATGGCCGAAACAAGCGCAGGTCCCAGGTATTCTGAAAGAAATGTAGAAGAGAGAATGGGACTTTTAGACAAGGCCAAAATGCACGCTAAGGCGCTGTCACTTGGCATGCTTAGACTGGCGCGTCCCCAAAGAATAACCCTCAGATATCCTTTGGAGAGACCAGTACTCTCTGAAGGATATAGGGGCATGATAGTACTCAATAATGACAAATGCATAGGTTGCTCACTATGTGCAAGGGTCTGTCCAGCAGCAGCGATGAAGATGTTCAATGCTGCACCTAAAAAATTGCGACCTGTAATCAACTATGAGAGATGTATATTCTGCGGTTACTGTGTTGATATATGTCCGGTGGAAGCCCTTTACCACGTGCCTGTACATGACCTTGTGTTCGAGAACAGGGATGACATGGTTTTTGACCTAGAGACGTTCACGAAAGAGCCTGAAGAACCAGAGCATGTTAGAAAGGTGAGGGTTGTAATAGATGAGGAGAAGGGATTGAGATATGTCCCAGTCAATAGCGAGTGACCAAGCTGTATACCTTGCCGCCACCATAGTTGTGGCGGTGGGGATCATAGCTTCGTCACTCTATATAGTGAGAGCGAAGTCATTGTTCTACTCCGCATTCGCTTTAGGTATTGTTGGGTTCCTAAATGCGGCCCTCTTCGCGCTAATGGGCTTTCTACTCGTAGGTGCAGTCCAGCTAGTCATATACGTCGGAGCTGCTGTGATGTTCATTATTCTCGCGTTCTCGCTTGTGGGGGAGCAGAGTATACAGCCCAGGATTTCACCTGGTACAGCAATACTCTCAGTAATAGTGTTCGCCACAGTACTACTTTTCGTGGATAAAGTTATCTCCCTGCTGCCTGCACCCGCGGCTTTCACGTCAACGCCAACAGGGCTCATACCCAGGGCGCTTGTCGCAGAATATCCTCTGACCATTGTGCTAATCATATTGGTTGCTGCAACTAGTGCTATTGAGTCAATAGTGATTGCTAGAAAAGAAATAATGGGCTCAAAAGGTGATGCGTGATGGATTTGCTTGTTAAAATAGTCGAGATTACAATTGCTGCTTTGGCATCCCTGGGCTTCCTAACTATTATGAGTAGTAGGAGCCTACTCAAGATGCTAATAGGAGTCGAGCTGCTGTTCAACGCGGCGCTCCTCTACCTGCTACTACTGGGCACAGTATCGCCCCTCCTCGCAAGCATATATGGGTTCATAATAGTGGTGCTGGCTACTGCTGAAGTGATAGTCGCGGTGTCAATAGCCGTGCTCTACTATAGGACGCACAAATCAGTAGAGCCCTCGGGAATAGGAGACCCCCTAGACGAGGCATAAATAATTGAGAGGTGAGGCTCTGTGGAAGCTCCCCTGATGACGGGTTTTCCCCTGCTAACATTATCCATACTAATACCCTTCCTAGCGTCACTCATAGCCCTCAAGACGAGGGACGGTAAAAAGCTTTCATTACTCACGTCCATCACACTCCTATTGCCATCGCTTGCTGCGATGCACGTATATTACCGCTCGGGCTCTTCTGGAGCGGTTTTTGACCCTCCCATCGCACGCCTCGCGGGTGTTGGTTCTATTAGCTTCTTTGTAGACGGCCTTAGTCTGCCTGTCGTGCTAGGTGCTAGTCTGGTAAGCGCGATTGTTGCCCTATATAGCTTGCCTTATATGGTGAAACGAGTAGAGGAAATGGGTCTATCCCAGGAAGAGCACATTCCCAAGTACTTTGCCCTTTACCTAGTATTCGCGGGCTCCATGATTGGTGTCACGCTTACGAATAACCTTATCGTATTCTACCTCTTCCTAGAGCTTTCGCTGATATCGTCCTTTCTCCTCATAAACTGGTACGGTTATGGGGATAGGAAGAGGATAGCAATACTATACTTCGTGTGGACTCATATCGGAGCCGCCTTCTTCCTGCTAGGCGCTCTTGTATACGGGGTTATCGTTGGAACATTTGATTTCTATCACCCAGAAAAGGGACCAATGCTCGGGTGGGCGTCCTCAATCCTAACCCCCTTCCTCTCAAAGCTTGTACTATACACTATCCTCTTTGGCTTACTAGTGAAAATGGCCGTGCTAGGAGTGCACTTCTGGCTCCCCTACGCCCATGCCGAGGCTCCTACACCTATCAGCGCTCTACTATCCCCTGTCCTTATAGGGCTAGGAGGCTATGGTGTGGCTAGAATACTGCTCACGCTATACCAGGGGCTACCACAGGGCCTACAGGTGTTTCTCATAGCACTAGCTCTCGCAACGATGCTCTACGGAGGCTTCAATGCGCTTAAAGAGAATGATATAAAGAGAATATTGGCATACAGCAGTGTCAGCCAAATGGGATACGTCCTCCTCGGAATAGCGACGCTCGTGCCTGTGGGAATAGCTGGTTCAATATACCATATACTGGCTCATTCCTTTGGAAAAGCACTCCTCTTCATGGCCGCAGGGTCAATCATTTACTACTACGAGACTAGGCAGGTAAATAGACTCGGCGGTCTAGCACAACTGGTCCCAATAACGGCATCCGCAGCCCTTGTAGGATTTCTTGTAATCACAGGAGTACCACCCACTATAGGATTCTGGAGCGAGGTTATGATAATAGGAGGATACTCGGGCTACCTGATGGAAGCGGGGAGCCTGTCCATTCCTTTACTGGTCTTCGTTTCCGGAATAGGCCTATCAATAGCTTACAGTTTCATCACCGTGAAGAAGGTGTTCTTTGGACAGAAAAAGCAGGACTTTACACCAGGCGACACTGACAAGATGCTATCATCATCTCTTGTGATAGCCATCATTTTATCCATAGTGCTGTTCCTGTTGTTTGGATACATGGCACCAGGCACAATGGACTCCGTGAACATGATACTTGGAGGTGGTTAATGTGGAGGCTCTGCTAGCTGTCCTATTGCCTTATATAGGATCCCTCCTATCTGCAATAAGCTGGAAGACCAAAGACGGTCGAGCAGGCGCCTATGCCAGTCTATTCATAGGATTATCCTTCCTCACTAGTCTTGTTCTCGCCATCAGGTTCTTAACTGGCGGAGAACCCATACACTATATACTTGCAAATGCAGAATGGATAGGGGGTCCCTACGGTCTTTATTACGATGGACTGTCAATAGTTATGTCCATTCTAGTATCCGGCCTCAGCTTCTTGATCGTACTCTACAGTACATACTATATGAAACACGAATACGGATACGAGAGATACTTCCTATTCTTCTCATTCTTCGTTGGTAGCATGATGCTAGTCGTAACAGCGGACAACTTGCTCCTCCTCTTTATAGGATGGGAGGGAACCGGTCTCGCAAGCTATGCCCTGATAAGCCATTGGTTCCGCGACGAGGAGGAACGCTATGTGGGCGACTTAGGTAGAAAGGCCTTGGGAGAACCAATGTACTTCTCTCCGACTCATAGCGGAATAAGGGCACTTATGTTCACGAGGCTACCTGACGTAGCCTTTGCAGCCGGTATATTCATGATATACCTAACAACGGGTACCTTTAACATAGTGAAGCTCGCAGAATCGCCGGACTTGTTTGTTTCAATGCTGGCAGAAAAGGGACTGTTAATACCAGTGCTGGCTATGCTAACCCTAGGTGCTATGGCGAAGAGCGCCCAGTTCCCCCTCCACGAGTGGCTTGTCACAGCCATGACTGGCCCTACCCCGGTCAGCGCCCTAATACACGCAGCGGCAATGGTTAAGGCAGGCGTTTACCTAATGCTAAGGTTCATACCAATAGCCGCTGCGGGCGTCAACATGCTCGCCCTAGAGGGTGGAGGTACAGCCCTACTCTCTAGCTTCCAAAGCTTCTCGCTGGCGGTGGCGCTTATTGGCTCAATTACTGCTTTCATGATGTCCACAATGGCCATTGTAGCTCGGGAACTAAAGCTTATTCTGGCATACTCAACGGCAAGTCAGCTGGGTTACATGTTTGCTGGAATAGGTGTGATAGGGTTCGTGGGCGAGAAAACCGCGTTGGTGGTAGCGGTCGTCCTGGCACACTTGATGGCACATGCAATTTTCAAGGCAGCTCTTTTCCTTGGGGCCGGGATTATCCTGCATTCAACCCACACCCGATATATTGACGAGATGCCGAGACTGACTCCTTGGCTGAGGAAAACATTGATAGCCATGTGGCTCGCAACGCTTAGCCTTGCTGGTATACCGCCCTTCATAGGTTTCTGGAGTAAGGAGGGCATTGTGGGCCTGCTGCTGGAGAAAGGCCTAACCGCGGCCGCGGTTCTCGCTATTGTCACGATACCCATTACAGGCTTCTATTCGACACGCATGCTCATGTTCAACAAAAGGTACAATAAGGGCGAAAAAGAGCTGGAAGAGGCCCCTGGTTATGTTTTGTTCACATACGGTATTCTCGGCGGACTTGCGCTAGTCTTGGGGATTTTATGGCCGTTTATAAGTGAGGCGTACTCCAGCATAGTATCCCGCACAGTTGGTCTGGGCGGAGAGGTTGAAGAAATTGTGCACGTTGGAGCCACTGCAATAATGGGCCTGTCTCTCGCACTAGCAGGCCTGTTCCTCTCCTACGCATCATACTACCTCGCGATAATAGATACTAAGAGACTGGCTTCCACACTAAAACCCCTTACAGACTTCCTCTACGACAGGTGGTATATCAACCCTCTAATCTATAAGGTATTTGTGAAGGGCGGAGATATGTTCGCGACGGCTGTGTATAAAGGTGTGGAAAGCACGCTTGATACGGCAATACACGTGAGGCTCACAAGCGCTTTCAAAAAACTATCTATACTCGTTCGCAGGTTACAGACGGGCGATCTTTCGTCCTATGTTTCCTACCTAGTTGCGGGCTTTATACTGGCACTGATAATCTACATGCTTAGCTAGGTCAGGGAGGTGCGTGTAAATGGAGGCATCGATGCTGGCTTTTACTGGAATGGTGCTTTCGCTGGCAGCTGGAATATTCTTACCGCTCTTTATAGATACGAAGCATGACAAAGGCTCTCTAATAGCACTCATACCAGCTATAGTTGCCGTAATGTTCGCTGGAATGGTTATAGGCACGTCAATGCAGAGGCCAACCATGTTACTTGGAGGCAGGATCGTCCTGGATCCCCTGTCTGTTACCCTGGGTCTGGTAACCATTTTCGTGGCGGCTCTGGTGCTTTTGGCCTCATCAGAGTTCACGCGTGGCAAGGACACCGCATCAAGCTTCTATAGTATATCCTATATGGCCATATTGGGCTCCATACTGGTTATCTTCACTTCAAGTATAAGCATATTTGTGGCATCATGGATTCTCATGAGCGTGGCATCATACGTGCTGGCTGCTATTGAGAAGAGCAAAATATCAGCAGACGCGGCTCTCAAATACGCCATAATGGGTGGAGCGTCAACAGTTTTCCTAATAATGTGGATAGGGACGGTACCGTACCTCTCAGGGGACGTGCTACTTGCTGGGGGGAACTCTTTTTCAGTCCCCCTTGTCGCTACAGCTGCCGCTTTGATGCTTGTCCTTGCAGTGGGTTTCAAAGCGGGTGCCTTCCCCTTCCATGCTTGGCTTCCTGACGTGTATAGTAACATAAACGGTACTATCGTGGCTCTCCTAACTGGTGTTGTAAAAGTAGCCGCAGTAGCGGGCGCGGTTAGAATGCTGATATACACGCTGGTACCCCCAGGTGCGGTTGAAACGCTGGTGGCACTACTGGGGATCATCTCAGTTGCCACTATGACGTACGGTAACATAGCAGCACTCTCAGCCAAGAATATTCAAAGAATAATGGCATACAGTAGTATTGCGCATGTTGGCTATCTTCTCCTAGGCGTTACTGCCCTATCATTCGCGTTGAAAACTGGTGGATTCACACACGGTCTTGTTCTGTTCGCCACTGCAGCTATAGCTGTACATCTCATAGCATACGCGTTCTCCAAACCTGGGGTATTCCTGATAACAAGCCTTCCAAGTGCACAAAGTCTTGAGTCGCTCAAGGGACTATACTCGAGCGATAGGGTTCTTGCATTCTCGTTGACAGTGGTTGTCATGAGCCTTCTGGGGATGCCTCCCCTGGCTGGTTTCTGGGGCAAGTTGTATCTATTTCAGTCCATAATACCTGTGTCAACCGCTTTGCTGGTAATCGCTATTGTGAATAGCGGTATCTCGAGCTTTTACTATGCACGGATTGTGAGAGAGCTGTATCAGGAGCCTGAAGATGGCGAGGCGGTTATAGGCGTGCCGCCTGCAATAAGGGTGCCTGTAATAATATTTGCAGTGGCGAGCATCCTCCTAGGACTTGGTATAATGACACTGCTTTTCAACCAGCTTGCGATAATTATGCCTTGAGGGGCGGGCTTGTATAGGCTTTTTTCATTTAAAATAGCTTACAATGGCTCCAAATTCTGGGGATTCCAGAGACAGCCTGATTTATATACTGTTGAACAGGTAATTTTCGAGTCCCTGGAAAAGTCATTATGCGCAGACGGTTCACCACCCCAATGGTACTCCTACGTGGGGAGAACGGATAGGGGAGTACATGCTATTGGGCAGACAGTATCCTTGCTGGTAAGGGAGGACTGCGACTATCTACGTTTTTTCCAGCATATGGAAGAATTGTCTGATTCACAGATATTGCCTTGGGCATATAGGTGGATAGATTCTCTAGAGTTCAAAGCTAGATATTGGTCACTATGGAGGGAATACGTCTATGTTGATGAGATAAGGAACTATAAGTGCAAAAGCCTAGGAGACCTCACAAAAGCGGTCAAGGAAATAGAAGGACGCAAGATGCACAACTATATATATATGAGGGTCAGAAGGTTCTCGAAAAGATATTTCTTCAGGAGAATACTAGCTGTAGACGCTCGCAGGGTTGGAAGCAAGATAGTCTGGCGGTTCCGAGGAGAGTCTTTTCCCCACAATTTTATAAGAAGAATAATATGGATAGCCCGCGCCCTCCACTGCGGCGAAGGCATTATAGAGACATCGAAGATAAGACACCAGGGAACAGCTGAGCCCAACAGGTTGTTCCTAGTAGGGGCCAAGCACCCTATATCCCTAATACCAATTTATGAAAAGATCGAGCTTTACCAGGTCTTGGCTAGCAGAGTTTTTAGAAGAGAGTCCTCTGACCTCCGCTTGGTTTTTTCCTTCTACGAGAACGACCCCTCGCCTTACTCTCTCCTCTAGTCTGGGTAGACTCGGCTGCACCGGGGTGACTCAGCGCGCTTGGTGTTCTTTCCAGCACTGACTCTTCATGCATACTTGTAACTGGTTTAACTTTCACCTTTTCCATATATTTCTTCACAGTGTCGTCACCTGTTATAACGGTAGCTTCATCTGGAGCAATGCCTAAATACTTCATGATCCCTGCACCCATCTCCGGATTAGCTCTATAAATGGCTCTCAATACAGGTATGGTTTCAGCCAATGCGGTCCTGATAGAGGTATGGGTCTCCTCGGCGATTTTCCTAGCAGCTCTGTTCAACTTTTCACGACGCTCCTTGGTTTCAGAGAGAATCCTTATTTTTTGAGGGAATTTGTAGCCCACCCATCTGAACTTGGTCCGCCTACGAGAAAATGCTATGCCGGGCCCCAGCATGTCTATTACATAAGACAGGAGGTCCCACGAGCCCGACCTTATTATCCGGCCTCTATAAACATCTGCCCTTGAGAGGGCGTCGAAGGCTCTGAGCATGTCTTCAGGATCGGTTAGCTGTACAGGGATGTTCTCATTGAACCACTCTGAGAGCATATCATAGTCAAGCTGGCTGTGCGTCACAGCGCTCTTGGCCTGCCATGCATATTTTGATGTAAAAACTTTTCTTAGGGTTTCGAACGGGTCCAGCTCCCGGTCTCTATAATACGTGAGTGTCTTCGCAAGGCTTTCTGTAACCCTGCCATAGGTCTCAGCTATCGCCTGGAGGTCATTTATGCATGCTCGCAGGTCTCCCTGGTTTCTCTCATAGATTACCTTGAGCCCAGCGTCCTCGCAGTAAATCTTCTCTGCCTCACATATCCTTTTAAGCACCGATAAAATATCGCGCATCCTGAGCCTCCTTACCTGAAGCATAAGCGTAGCGTCTCTGAGGGGCTTAAGACTTTGTGACCATGGGTCGTTAGCTGTTAGGATAACTGGGTGCCTCGTGTCCCTTATCAGCTCCAGTATACCTTCAATAGCACCCTTGTCGGCAACCCCACTTAGCCCATCTACCTCGTCTAATAGGATAATCCTCCTCCTTCCACTAAGAGACAACTGCCTGCTAGCCCTAACCGCAATCCTCTCTATGTCCTCCTTCCTCCTAAAATCACTAGCATTCATCTCAACAATGTCTAGTCCAAACTCACCGGCAAGGGCCTCAACGAGGGAGGTCTTGCCCGTACCCGGAGGACCATAGAGAAGAACCGCTTTTTTAGAGGGTATCCTCCCTGAGAGCCACTCCTTTATCCAAGCAACTAGGGCACTCTTTGCCTCATCTTGATCTACATAATCATCAAGCTTCTTGGGCCTATATTTTACCACCCAGGGGAGTTTGGGAGGGGTTGACATTTCAGGACCTCCTACACTATAAGGGGCTTTACTTGGCGAGCCCCAGTTTCCTCCCAAGCATGGAAAGCCATGCGATGAAGGCGTTCAGCTGTATCTCATCGTCAGCCCCCTCAACCAGCCTGAACTGTATCTCCCCAGTATAGTCGGCTATCAGCACTTTCACGTCTTCTGGAATGTCCATGTCTCCTCGGAAAAGCTCGCTGTGTATCTGCTTTATAATATCCAGCCCGCTCAATCCATAGTTTACCATGAGCTTCCTAAGCCGATCACGAGCCGGGGAGAACTCGCCCCTGAGCGCATACCTTATCAGTTCCCTCACCTCCTTGGGGTGAGCTAGTCCCACCACCCTGTACACTGACTCAACCGTGACCCTCCCCACTGCACTTGCTGCCTGTAGCAAGTTGATGGCCTTCCTCATGTCTCCCTCGCTTATCTCGTATATTACGTCGAGAGCGTCTTCATCGTAGGACACCCCTTCTCGCTCTGCTATCCACTTTAGCCTCTCCACAACATCTTCCTTTCTAAGGGGGGCGAACCTGAAAAACGCGGTTCTGGACTGAATAGGCTCTATTATTTTGCTAGGATAGTTTGCTATTAGAATGAATCTGCTCGTTGGGGTGAACACCTCCATGAGGCGTCGAAGGGCCTGTTGAGCGTCAGCCGTCATGTTGTCTGCCTCGTCTAGTAATATCAGTTTAAAGGGAACGTCGCCTGCAACTCTCGCTCTTGCAAATTCCTTGACCTTTGTTCTTATGACGTCGATTCCACGTTCATCACTTGCATTCAATTCGAGAAGGTATCTCCTGAAATCCGGTCCATAAAGGTCGTGTGCGAACGCTAGCGCTAATGTTGTCTTGCCTGTGCCAGGAGGTCCCGCAAACAGCATGTGGGGAGCATTTTTTTCCTTAACGAACTTTTTCAGCCTTTGAACAATCTCTTCCTGGTTGACAACCTCATCTAGTGTTCTAGGACGGTATTTCTCGGCCCACAATACGTAAACGTCTTGCTCTATTGAACTCATTATCGCTCCCTTCAGCCACCTTTATGATGTAGTTTAATTATTTATTTGGAACTCGGGAGTATAAAATATAGTAACCAAAGAGTATTCCCCCAGACTCTAATCTGATAATTGTTTTTCCAAAAATAGGGCAGGATACAAGAACAGTCTTGCTTGTGGGTAAAACAACCAAACAATATAGCTTTGGACTAACGTATTTGGTACTTGTAGGGGTCTCGACATTTGTAAGGAGTGGTGATGTTAATAATGGATAAAATGACCACTAGGCTGACTTTGCTTGAAAAAGCATATGAGAACACGATGACAAAGGTAATAGCCCTTAAGAGTATTGATAGGATGGTGCTTCCAGATGGGACCGTGATAACTGCACAAAGGGGAGATAAGATTGAGATACCTAGATGGATGGCCCGTGTGCTCGAGGATGAGAAAACCGTATCTATACTGTGGGACGATGTAAGTATTGAGGATGTTATACGTATACATTATAGGGAGATGCAGAGGGTCTCCCTTAAGGACATAGAACAGCTTCCTGACAACTTTTACTGGCTCGTCAGAGATTATCTTGCTAACCTAGATAGGAGAATAAGGGAAAACCCGGAGCCACAGTTGATAGAGGAAAAGAGGAGAATGCATGATTACTTAAACGAGATTGTGGACAAAAGGTTGCAGACAATAGCCTTGTCCTCACTGGACGAAAAGATGTCCAGCCAGATATCGGCCCGTTTGACTCCAGAAGAGCAGGTGCTTTTAGACGAGCTGAGAAACTTAATAAGAGAATGGAGGTCCAAGATCTTGGGGAGCGAAAGCATCTGAAAAGTCCCTTTTAATACCACTTACATCAAAGATAGGGTAGGTCCTAATGGGTGAGGACACAGGGTTTGATAGTGAAGCTCTTCTAGAAGAGATGGATTACGAGGCGAAGTTCGCACAGTTTCTTAGAGAATATACGACGCCTTCGGGAGAGCGCAAGTACATGGAGCGCATAAAGCAGATGATGTCATCTGGCGAATACTCTATTCATGTGGACTTTCCCGACCTTTACCATTACGATCACACGCTTGCACTACAACTTGAGAGAGACCCCGATGGTATGCTCCCCTTGTTTAACAATGCCCTGACCAGCGTCGTGTCAAACACGAACCCCCAGTACCTCGAACAGCATGATAGGTTCTTTGTAAGAATTGTTAAGCTTCTCAGAGCGACACCTATACGAAAGCTGGGAAGCGAGTTTATAAACAGGCTAGTAATGGTTGAAGGCATACTAGTGAGGGCGACGCCCGTAAAAGAGAAGATGGTGAAGGCCGTCTTCAAGCACATGGACCCCAAATGCGGGGCAGAGTTCGAGTGGCCTGAAGAAGGTGAGATTGGCGAGACGCTCGAAACCCCTCCATTCTGCCCCAAGTGCCAGAGACCAGGCAACATAAGACTTGTTCCAGAAAAGAGCAGGTATGTTGACTGGCAGAAAATAGTGATACAGGAGAGACCGGAGGAGGTCCCACCCGGCCAGATACCCAGGAGTGTGGAAGCCATTGTGAGCAGGGACCTCGTAGACAGGGCAAGGCCAGGGGATCGTATAAGTGCTGTGGGCGTGCTAAGGATACAGAACCCGGTTAAGAAGACACTCCCCGTCTACGACAAGTTCCTTGAAGTAATTGGCCTAGAGGTGAGCCAAAAGACGCTCGAGGAGGTTGAGATAACCCGCGAGGACGAGCAGAAGATACTCGAGCTGGCAAGAGACCCCTGGATAAGAAAGAAGATTATAACAAGCATAGCCCCCGGCATCTATGGCTTATGGGACATAAAGGAAGCGATAGCACTAGCCCTCTTTGGTGGAGTACCTAAGGAAACGCAGGACAAGATGAGGATAAGGGGAGACATACACATTCTGTTAGTAGGGGACCCGGGAACCGCTAAGAGCGTTCCCCCGGGCACCATGATTCTTCTGAGCAAAGGAGAGCCGGGCTCCGAGACCTGGGCAGACATTGCTAAAGTGACTGATTATCTAATGGAAGAGCATAGGGAAGAGATTGAGGTCAGCAGTGACGGCACGGAGGTTTTCCGCACAGATAGGGTTGGATATGAGTATTACACCCTCTCCATAGAACCTGGTACCGGGACACCTAGGTGGTCAAAAATCCGGGCATTTATCAGACACAACTCACCAGGGGCCATGGTGGAGGTACTTCTAAAAGACGGCACCCGGGTCCAGGCGACACTGGACCACAGCTTCCTAGTTAAGAGAGGGAATATGTTGCAGCCTGTGCAAGGTGCTGACCTAAAAATAGGCGACCTTCTACCCAAGCTAGAGGAGGGACAGGTTATATACGTGCCTGTGGAAAAGGTTACTCTAACCAACCCTGCCTACGACTATGTATACGACATCAGTGTTGAAAATGACGAGAACTTCCTCGTCTTGCCCCAGGGAATCTTTATGCATAATAGTCAGCTACTCCAGTATGTCAGCAAGATAGCGCCTCGAGGCGTGTACACAACTGGCAAGGGAAGCTCTGCAGCTGGGCTTACAGCAGCAGTCATACGTGAAAAGAG